>JBDSMU010000140.1:0-2767 GCA_039915685.1 Gemmatimonadales bacterium
TGGGCATGGCACGACCAATCTCGAGGATCGCCGCGTGCCGATTCTGTTCCGGGTTCCTGGCGTGGCACCGTCGCGCGTCACCAGAGTGGTCAGCACCATCGACATCGGTCCGACGTTCGCCGCGCTCTTGAATATCAAGCCAATGGAGCGCGTTGAAGGTATGGTGCTTCGCGAGGTTCTTCCCAAACGTTCATCAAGGTGAATCCATGCGCATGCTCGCAGTTGTTGTTGCCGTGCTCTCCATGGCACAGGTGACGCCGGCGGTCGCCCAGCGGATGTCGCACGATGACGCGCTGAAGCAGGCGCGGAAGTTTCTCGCCGAGAACTTCATTGCCGACGGGCACAATGATGTGCCGTGGGAGATCCGGCAGACAGCTGCCATGGACGTCGATCGCTACGACCTCCGATCTCGGGCGCCAGGCCAGACCGACATCGCCCGACTTCACGCCGGTGGAGTTGGCGTGCAATTCTGGTCCGTCTATGTGCCAGGGGAGATCGCCGACTCTGGCTTTGCCCGGGTGCAGCTTGAGCAGATCGACATCGCCCGACGGATGATTGCGAGGTATCCGGAGGCATTCGGGCTTGCCACCTCGTCGCGCGACATCGAAGATACTCGTCGAGACGGGAAGATCGCGTCGCTCATCGGGATGGAGGGCGGGCACGCGATCGAAAACTCGCTCGGTGCGCTCCGGATGTATTACGCGCTCGGCGCGCGCTACATGACGCTCACCCACAATGTCACACTCGACTGGGCCGATGCGGCGCAGGACGAGGCACGCCACGGCGGGCTCACCGATTTCGGTCGCGATGTGGTGCGTGAGATGAACCGGATCGGGATGATCGTCGATCTAAGTCACGTCTCGCCCGGCACGATGTCGGACGCACTCGACGTCAGCACGGCACCGGTGATGTTCTCGCACTCTTCGGCCCGAGCGATCACCGATGTGCCGCGGAATGTTCCCGATTCGATCCTCAAGCGGATGCCGAGGAACGGCGGTGTGGTGATGGTCACATTCGTCGGCGGATTCATCTCGAGCCAAATGCGGGATTGGTCGGCAGCATCGGCTACAGAGAGGCAGCGGATCGCCGCTGGCCCGGGCGATTCCGTCAGCCAGCGCGCGGCGATGCAGGCGTGGCGCACGACGCACCCGCGCCCGCACGCGACCGTGGGCGACTTGGCCGACCACATCGAGCACGTTCGGCGCGTGGCCGGTATCGACCATGTCGGTCTGGGTGGCGACTACGACGGGACGAGCGAGCTGCCCGAGGGAATGGGCGACGTGTCGAGCTATCCGGTGCTCTTCGCCGAGTTGATCCAGCGCGGGTGGAAGGATGACGACCTGCGGAAACTCGCCAACGGAAACATCCTCAGGGTGCTGAAGGCCGTGGAGGCCGAGCGCGACCGTCTCGCCGCACCACGATGATGCCGAAGGCCGCGATCGCGAGGGCGATGCCGAACCACTGTATCGCGTAGCCCAAGTGCGGCCCATCGTCGAGCAGCGGTGGCTCGGCGGTGGGGAGGCGACCGGGACCGGCTTGGTCGCCGGACTCGATCACGTACAGGTCGAGCGCGGCGGGTAGAAGCGTGTGGAGCGCCACACGGTCGAGGCGCCGGTAGGTGCGATGCATGCCCGCGTCGATCGGCTGGCCGCCGTTGTCGGTTTCAGGAAGCCGGTAGGCAATGCCTTCGACGGTGACGGCGCCCGATGTCGGCGCGGCGATCGTGTCGGGCGGCGTGACACCATCCGGCGTGTACACGAAGCCGCGCAGAACCCAGATGATTGGCCCGCCACTCTCGCCGCGGAATGCCGTCACCACGTGGAGCCCGGGCGCGGAGCGATGCACGCGTCCACGGAGCAGCACCTGCACGGTGGGGTCAAACTCGCCCAGCATGGTGACGCGATGGCCGTCGGCATCGGCCGAAGAGGTGCCGGGGATCACTCTAACCGCTGGGGCCGCGAGGGTGGCGATCCGCTCGACATTGCCGGCGCGCCGATCGTTCAGGCGCCGCAGCTGCCAGCGACCAAGAAGCATCGCACCAATCGTGAGAATGGCGACGAGAGCAAGAACGGCGGTGCGTCGAGATGTGGACACCAGTGACCCTCTGGCAGGACACTCGGCCGACTTCAGGTGGTCACGATGAAACCGCAACCCCTTGCAAGCACGTAAGATAGCAAAATGGCATGGCGCGTGCCGACGAATGTCTGTCCGCGAGTGCCATCCCGGTTGCCGTCGATACCCCAGGAGATCCCAATGCGTCGCATGATCACCATCGTTGCCGTGCTCGCCTTCATCGGCACGATCAGCACCCTCGAAGCGCAGGCGCGCCGCGGCCGTCCGGGCGGTGACCGGGGCCTGGTCGAGCTCTCCGAAAAGGGCACGCGCGGCGGATTCTTCATCACCGGAGGAATCGGCGCTGGACGGGAGCAGTTCAAGTTCAGCGGCGAAGGTGACTACTCCGAGTCGCTCACCTCGCCGACGCTCACGCTCCGGTTTGGCGGCACGCCGAGTCCACGGGTGCGCCTCGGGGTGGAACTGTTCGGGTGGAGCGGCGATGGCGAGGAAACGTCGCTGAATGTGATCGATCCCTTCACCGACACCTTCGGCACAGCGACCGGGACCATCCAGTTCTACCCGTTCCCATCGGATGGCCTCTGGATCAAGGGTGGGGCAGGGTACGCTCGCAGCGAACGCAACTATGACGATCCGCAGCTCATCGACGCGGTGGAGAACGGCTTCGCGTGGTCGGTGGGCGCTGGCTACGAGG
>JBDSMU010000189.1:0-4746 GCA_039915685.1 Gemmatimonadales bacterium
GATCGCTTTCCCACGCCGCAAACGCTCCGCCCCGCGCCAGCGCGATCGCGTTGCTGCGCTCCATCCGGGTGCGCCGGATGACATCCTCGATGCTGGCAAACGGCTTCTGTGCTCGCGCCATCTGGAGCGCCGTGAGGCCTTTTGTACCGAGCCCGCGGATGAAGCGCCAACCAATGCGAAGTGCGGGTCGCGCCGGATCGTCCGTCGGTTCGGTGGTGCAATCACTCGATCCGTCGCGCAGACACGGCGGCTTGAGCGGCACGCCGTGGCGCCGCGCATCATGAATGAGCGTGCTGATCGGATAAAACCCCATCGGCTGCGCGTTCATCAGGCCAAGAATGAACTCCGTTGGATGGTGCGTCTTGAGCCATGCCGTGACATAGGCAATGAGTGCAAAGCTCCATGCGTGCGACTCCGGGAAGCCGTAGTTCGCAAACGAGTGCAGGTCGCTCTCGATCTCCTCCGCGACCGCTGGTTCGATTCCCTTTGCGACCAGTCGCTCGCGGAGTTGCGCCAGTGCCGCGAGCAGCTTCTCCTCTTTCCGCATGCTCCCCATTGTCCGCCGCAACTGGTCGGCCTCGGCGGGACGATAGCCCGCGAGCTCGATCGCGATCGACATCGCTTGCTCCTGGAAGATCGGAATCCCTTGGGTGCGCGCCAGGATCGGTTCGAGTTTCGGGTGTGCGTATCGCACCGCCTCGCGACCACGCCGTCGCTCGGTGTATGGATGGACGAAACGCGCCATGATCGGCCCCGGCCGGATGAGCGCCACCTGCACGGTGATGTCGTAGAGTCGCTCCGGTTTGGTGTGCATGATCGATGCGATCTGCGCTCGGCTCTCGATCTGGAACAACCCGATCGTGTCGCCTCGCGAAATCAGGTCATACGTTGGCGCGTCGTCCTGCGGCAACCCGTACATCAGCGGACGCATCCCGGTGCGCTGCGCAATCGCATCGAACGAGCGTCGCACCACAGCAAGTGCTCCGAGCCCGAGGAAGTCGAACTTCGGGATCCCGACGATGTCGAGGTCGTCCTTGTCGAACTGGATGATCGAACGACCGCGCGTGGTCCACTCGATCGGCGCCCGTTCGCCGAGTGCTTGCGAGGAGAGCACAAAGCCACCGGGATGGGTCGACCGAAGTCGCGGGAGGTCCTGTGCTGCGCGCATCGCGGCCAGCAGCATCTGTGCCCGAGGCGTCGTGACATCGAACCCCTGTGCCGCCCCCAACTCCTGCTCCACCCGCTCGGCGCCGTGCACGCAATCGTCATAACGCATCCGCTTCGACATCCGGAACGCCAACTCAGCCGGATAGCCGAGGGCGCGCATCCCGTCCTGCAGTGCGGTCGAGCCGCTGTACACCTGGGTCACGGCGGTGATCGCCGAGCGGGTGCGGTCGTAACGGCCATAGACATAGTCGAGCACCTCCTCGCGACGATCGTGCTCGATGTCGACATCGATGTCGGGGGCCTCGGTGCCGCCATCAACGCGTGACTCGGAGAGAAATCGCTCGAAGAGGAGGCCGTTCTTCACCGGGTCGATCGCGGTGACACCGAGACAGTAGGCCACCGCGGAGTTGGCGGCGCTGCCGCGTCCCTGGCAGAGGATCCCGCGGAGGTGGGCGTAGCGCACGGCATCCCACATTACGAGGAAGAAGCCGGCAAAGCCGAGCCGGCCGATCACGTCGAGTTCGTGGTGGAGCTGCTGCTCCTGCTTGGCGTTGAGTGTGCCCCAGCGCTCGCGGGCGCCCTCGAACGTGACCTGCTGCAGGAAGGCGTCGTCGGTGCTGCCATCGGGCACCGGGAATGTCGGCAGCGGAGGCCGCACCCAGCGCATGTCGAAGGCACACTCGCTGGCGATTGCTGCCGCTGCGTCGAGCCCGTGGTGCCGGCCCTTCCAGCGTGTTGCGAGTACGGCGGGGTCGAGTAGTTCCCATCCGCCGTTTGGGTGGCCGAGCCCGCGCTCCTGCAGTACGTCGACGGTACAACGATGACGGAGTGCCGTCAGGATGTCGTGCATCAGTCGGCCGCTTTCGGAGATGTAGCGCGCGTCCTGCGCCACCACCCAGCGCACTCGCGCCTGCTCGGCGAGTTCGATCAGCGCTCCGGCAAGTGCCAGTTCGTCGTTGCCGGCCTGATGCCACTGCACCTCTACTGCGATGTTGCCATCGAACTGGTCGCGCCACTTGTGGAGCAGGTCGAGTGCTGCGGCACCTTGTCCGTTGCGCACCATCGAGGCGAGTGTGCCCGATGGCGGACCGGTGAGGAGTTGCAGTCCCTCGGATCGTTCGGCGAGTTGCTGCCAGGTGAGGCGTGGCTGTCCGCGCGATGGGCGGGTGGCGGACATGCTCGCGAGCGATCCGCTGCGTGACAGCGTGACCAGCGCGGCCGCGTGGCAATAACCGATCTCGTTGCGGGCCAGCACGGCCAGCGGCTTGCCATCGACCACCAACTCGGCGCCGACAATCGGCTGCACACCGGCCTCGCGACACGCCGCGCCGAAGCGGACGATCCCGCCGAGATCGGCGGTATCGGTGATCGCGAGGGAGCGATACCCCAGTGCGGCGGCGCGTGCCACCAGGGCTTCGGGCGTGAGCGCGCCGTCACCAAACGAGAACGCAGTGTGTGTGCGCAACTCAGCGAATGCGATGCGTGGTGGCACGATCAATCCCACACGCCGGCGAGATACCAGCGCTCGGGGCGGGGTTCGCGGAACATCAGCACCACCGACCCGTCGGTGCGCACGCCCTGGTAGTACTCACGAGTGATAGGTGTGTCGAAATCGTTGCCGGCCATGCATTGCGGACCGAGACTCTGGCAGAGGGGCACAGCGACGCCGTTGTCGATGTAGCGCCGCGGGGTGGGGAAGCCGCGTTGCATCTCTGCGTTCACGTCGATTTCGCGCGGAGTGGGGAGGAGGCGCAAGATGGTCGTTGGTCGGTGGTCGTTGGCTGCGTCATCAAAGGAGTGTGATGCAGTGCAACCGGCCGCGCCCAACGGCGACACAGCTGACGACTGACGACTGACGACTCTCTGCTCATCGATGTCCGGCGCGAGATCTGCCTTCCATCGGGTACGGCGTTCCGGCAGCACGTGTTGGGTGCGCGCGGCCACTGCCACGGCATCGGGTTGCAGGTCGATCACGTGGGCCACCGCGGCTTCGGCGGCCTGTGCTGATGCGAAGCCCAAGTCGAAGAGATCGCCCTGCCGAATCGGTGGCGGGCCGGCGGCATCGACATCGATGGCGATCCCGGCGACGCGATCGGGGAGTGTGATCCGCTCGAGTGCGCGGCGCACCAAGCGGAGCCAGAGCTTGCGATCGAAGGAGGGGCGCGCGGAACCCACCTGTTGCAGCAGTGTCTTGCCGCCTTCGAGTGCCAGCGTGATGGTGATGGAGCGGGCACCGAGTCCGTCGCGCGCGAGGGCCTCGCAGATGGTGCCGAGCATCGAGTGCATCACGAAGACCAGTTGTTCGATGTCGGTGGTCGAGAACTCGGTCCAGTCGATCGATGCGTTGGGGAAGGTGCGGGGCTGTGCGCGGAAGATCAGCCGCGGGTCGTGGGCGCGCGCGAGCTTCCAGCAGGTGAGGCCGTCGCGGCCGAATCGCACCTCCACCGATTCGCGGTCGAGGGCAGCGAGATCGCCGCAGTGTTCGAGACCCACGCTGGTGAAGAGCGAGGCGAGGCGGGGTGGGGGGGCGAGCACCACAAGGGGGAGTGATGCCAAGAAGCGACGTTCGGATCCGCGGGGGATGACGAGGCACGACGTGGCCACGTACCGGGCGGCGATGGATGCTACGGCGGGGACGTGAGAGGCGGCGGCGTGTACGCCGGGGATGCCCAACTCGCTGGTGACTACGAGGGCGCGATGTGCCAGATCGTCTACATTCAGGCTGCGGGCGTCGAGCCAGGCGAGGCCGTCGCTGGCGGCGATGGTGGCGCGCGGGGCGAGGGCGAGGAGCCGGAAGGGCAGCTCGTGGGCGGCAGTGCCGGTGGGCCAATCGGAGATGGAGAGGGCGAGGAACACGGGATCGACTCGGGTGCAGGGGGGAAGAAGCTAACCCGAACAAAAGCCGAAAGCGAGGGAAGGGAGAGACTAGAGACTAGAGACTAGAGACTAGAGACTAGAGACTAGAGACTAGAGACTAGAGACTAGAGAAGGGGGCCGATGGCCGATGGCCGATGACCGAGAACCGATGGCGGATGACCGATGACGGATGACCGATGACGGATGACCGATGACCGATGACCGATGACGGATGACCGATGGCGGGGGAGGTGTGTTGAGGGCGGTGCCATTCCGCAGTAATCGGTACCTGCGGTGACGTGGGGCAGCGCGCAGCATTGAAGCTTCTCCAGCCGGTAGTCCGCGTGCATCCTCTGCAGTCGAAAACGAAACTGTTGCACCAGTTGCAGTCCAACATGCGCCTGCGGCAGATGAGTCCGCGAACGATTGCGACGTACACCGACTGGATCCGCCGGTATGTCCGATTCCATCGGCTACGTCATCCCCGGGATCTCGGTGTCGCGGAGGTTCGTGCATTCCTGGCGTGGTTGGTGGATGAGCGGCGGGTATCGCAATCGACGCAGGCGCAGGCCCTGGCGGCGCTCCTGTTTCTCTACCACCATGTGCTCGACCTGCCGCTCGAGGGGCTGGGCCGACTCCCGCGCGGGCGGGCGCCGACGCGGCTGCCGGTGGTCCTCACGCGTGAAGAGGTCCAGCGGGTGATCGGGCGACTGGATGGCGTGT
>JBDSMU010000206.1:0-19746 GCA_039915685.1 Gemmatimonadales bacterium
ACGACGATGAACTCGTCGATCTGGTGCGCTTTGCGGCGGCGCACGGCGCGGAGATGCGTTTTATCGAGTACATGGATGTGGGTGGTGCAACGCGTTGGCAGGACGATCGCGTCGTCACCCGCGATGAAATCCTGGAAACGCTGGGCACGGCGTTCGGCGCAGTGGCGCCGGGCGACCGTCCATCGAACCCTCACGCGCCGGCTGAATCGTTCGAGGTCCCAGGCATCGGGACGGTTGGCGTCATTGCGTCGACCACCACCCCGTTCTGCCGCGAGTGCGACCGCGCTCGGCTCACTGCCGACGGAACGCTTTTCACCTGCCTCTACGCAACCACCGGGCACGACCTTCGTACGTTGCTGCGGGATCCGACCGCGGATCAGGCCACGCTCGAGCGCACCATCGACGAGATATGGCGCGCCCGAACCGACCGCGGTGCCGAGGAGCGACTGGCCGAGCCTGATCGTCAGCCGCTGGTTGCGCTGGGCGATCTTCGCGCCGACCCGCGGCGTGAGATGCACGTCAGGGGTGGGTGACGAAACATCCCTGGCATCGGGCGCGTACAAGACTTGCCTCTTTCACGCACAGGATGCCCGATGAAGTTCAGGCACTATCTCAGCGGTCTCTTGATCGTCGCCAGCGCCACCCAGGCGTTCGCGCAGGGTCCACTCCCACTCAAGTATTCCGGCCCGCCGACAGTTGCAGCGATCACTGCCGGTGACCTGATGACCCGGCTTTACATCTTCGCCGACGATTCGATGATGGGTCGCGAGGTGGGCACCGTGTACAACCTGATGGGTACGGCCTACATCGAGCGCGAAGTGCGCCGCATGGGCTTAATTCCCGCCGGTGACGACGGTTTCTTCCAGGACATCGGCATGGCCGGCCGTGCGTTCGACACCACCGCATCCACGCTGGCGGTCGATGGCGTGAGCTTCCGACCCGGCACCGACTTCCTCGCAGCCAGCGGCGGGAAGGCGAACCCTATTTCCGGCGCCGGCGTCGTGATGTGGGGCAGCCCCCTCGACACGATCGGCAACCCCACACCCGAGCAGTACCGCGGGAAGTTCGTGGTCGTCCGTACGCCCGTGATTCCGCAGGGGTTCAATCAGGCGGCGTTCATCAAGTCCGCCGGGTTTGCGCGCTACCAGGCGATGATCGCCTCCGATGCCGTGGCCGGTCACGTGACGGTCGCCAACGGCGACTTCTCCCCCGCAACCATTGCCCGCGCCATATCCGGCGCGCGGGTCGGAATGCTCTCACGCGATCCGGCCCCCACCGACCTCACGGTGATGGCGAAGGTGGCTGATGCAATGCTCGGGGCCCCATTCGCGACTGCGCTACCGGGGGCCGCCGGCAAGACGGTGAGCGCACGAGCGATGTTCATCGATTCGCCCCGGGGCGGACGCAATGTGATTGCCAAGCTCGAGGGTAGCGACCCGAAACTTCGTGGCGAATTCGTCGTCCTCGGCGCACACAATGACCATATCGGTTTCAACAACCGGCCGGCCGATCACGATTCACTGAAGCTTTTCAACGTCTCGTTCCGACCGCAGGGTGCTGACACGCGCAATACTGCGCAGCTGATGAAAGATTCGGTCAAGTGGGCCGCACTCAACGCGGACCTCGCCACCATCAGGTCGACGCGCCCGGCCCGAACGGACTCGATCTTCAACGGTGCCGATGACGACGGTTCCGGAAGCGTGGCGCTGCTCGAAATAGCCGAGGCGTACGCCGCCGGGAAGGTCAAGCCGAAGCGGTCGATGATCTTCATCTGGCACACCGGTGAGGAGTCGGGAATGTACGGCTCGGGGTTCTTTGCTCGACATCCGACTGTCTCGCGCGATTCGATCGTGGCACAGCTCAACGTCGACATGATCGGCCGCGGCGGTCCCGACGACATCACCGGACAGGAGTCTGGTGGTGCGATGGTCCACGGCGACCCCAAGTATGTGCAGCTCGTCGGTTCCCGGCGTCTCTCTCGGGAACTCGGCGACCTGATCGAGACGGCGAACGCCGGCAAGGACTTCGGTTTTCGGATCGACTATGCCCTCGATGCCAACGGCCACCCGCAGAACATCTATTGCCGGAGCGACCACGCCAGCTACGCGGCGTACGGCATTCCGGTGGCGTTCTTCACCACTGGTGGTCACGCCGACTATCACCAGGTGACGGACGAGGCGCAGTACATCCGTTACGATCATGCCGCGAACCTCACCCGGCTGATCTTCGACGTGTCGCTCCGCACGGCGAACCTCGACCACCGGGTGAAGGTTGACCAGCCCGGTCCATTTGACCCCAACGCACGGTGCCAGCAGTGACCTGAGTTGCTTCGGCGTTCGTCGCCAGAGCGCCCTCCTCCGTCCGGACAGTTGCCCCGGCGCGGGGGAGGGCGTATGTCTTCGCGCACCCGCCCTCACCACGACGGATGCCATGGCCCTCCACGTTGCCCTGCTTGAAGCGCTCACGGCGCCCGCGACCGCCGCGGTCGCCCGACACTGCGCATCTGCCGATGCGCCGCTCCACCTTATCGGGCCGTTGCAGTTCTCGGCCGACGATCCGGCGCTCAGAGTCGGGCCCTCGGGCGCTGCGCCTGTTGACATGTGGGTGCACCGCGGCTGGCGCGATTTCCGGGATGCGATGAGTCGGGAGCGGTGTCTCTACTTCGGCACGGAGGGGGAGCGGGACGCGCGCGATGCCCCGTACCGACCAAACTCGGTCCTCGTCTTTGGTGACCAGGGGGGGAGCATGCCAGAGCGGATCCGCGAGAAGTATCCCGACCGCCTCTTCCGCCTTCCGGTATCGGGCCGTCGCAAAACGGTCGTGCTGGCCGACGCTGTGGCCGCAGTGCTGGAGATCGCCGCACCACGAATCACTGATGCCCCCGCGAGCCCGCCCCGCAAGCGTCGCCACCGTTGAGGAAGCTTGGGCCAACCAACGGCCCGGTATAACTTTGCACGCTAGGATGTACTGCGACGCGCCGCGCTCACGGCGTCCACCCTCCTCGCGGGCCTTATACACCCATGTTCGAGAAGATCACGGTAGTTGGAGCGGGTAATGTCGGCGCCACAGCGGCGCAGCGCATCGCCGAGAAGCATCTCGCCCGCACGGTCATCATGGTGGACGTGGCCGAGGGTGTGCCGCAGGGGAAGGCGCTCGACCAGTGGCAGTCCGGACCCGTCGAGGGCTTCGACGCGCACGTCGTGGGCGCAAACGACTACTCGCTGTCCAAAGATTCGGAACTCTTCGTGGTCACGGCCGGCATCGCCCGCAAGCCGGGAATGAGCCGCGATGACCTCGTACGCACCAACGCGGGGATCGTGAAGTCAGTCGGCGCCGAGATCAAGCGTGCCGCCCCGAACGCGATCGTGATTGTGGTGTCCAATCCGCTGGATGCGATGTGCTTCGTGATGCGCGAGGCCACCGGCTTTCCGCGCGAACGGGTGATTGGCATGGCCGGGGTTCTCGATACCGCGCGGTACCGGATGTTTCTATCGGAGGCTCTCGGTGTGTCCGTCGAGGACATCCAGGCAATGGTGCTGGGCGGCCACGGCGACACGATGGTTCCACTGATCTCCTACACCACGGTGTCGGGCATTCCGGTGACGCAGTTGCTCACGCAGGAAAAGCTCAACAGCATCGTGACGCGGGCCCGCAACGGCGGCGCTGAGATCGTCGCGCACCTCAAGACCGGCTCGGCGTACTATGCACCCAGTGCGGCCGCCGTCCAGATGGTCGAGGCGATCGTCCTCGACAAGAAACGCATCCTCCCGTGCTCGGCGTGGCTGCAGGGCGAATTCGACCTCAGCGATGTGTACTGCGGCGTCCCGTGCCTGCTGGGTCGCGACGGCCTCGAGCGGATCATCCCGATCACGCTCACGGCCGAGGAGCACGCGGCGCTGCACGCCTCGGCCGAGGCGGTGCGGTCGATTCAGGCGATCGTCTGAGCGGGGCATGAGCGCGATCATCGGGTTGTGGCGTTCGACGATCGGCAAGAAGATCGCGATGGCGCTGACAGGGCTTTTACTCGTGGGCTTCCTGATCTCGCACATGATCTCCAACGTGCTGGTCTTCGTCGATGGCGCATCGCTGGATCACTATGCGGCGTGGCTACGCGGCTTCGGCCCCCTCCTCTGGATCCCGCGCGTGATCCTCCTCGGCGCTGTACTGGTTCACATCACCGCGGCGTTCCAGCTCACCGCCATGGCCCGCGCCGGACGAGGGGGCTCGTATCGCGAGCACGACCGTCCGGCGAGCACCTACGCATCGCGCACGATGCGGTGGGGTGGCGTGCTGATCCTGGTGTTCATCATCTTCCACATCCTGCACTATACCGTCGGCATCATCCACCCCGACTTCCGGGTCGGCGAAGTGGGCCGCAACCTGGTGCGGGGGATGGAGTCGAAGCCCGTTGCCCTCTTCTACCTCGTATCCATGATCGCACTCGGCGCGCACTTCCTCCATGGTATCTGGTCGGTATTCCAGACCTTGGGCATCAACCACCCGACGTGGAACCGGTGGCGGCGCGGGATCGCAATCGGCCTCACTGTCCTCGTGGCAGGCGGCTTCGCCTCGATACCCGCCGCGGCACTGCTCGGATGGCTTCATTGAGCGGCGAACCAGACAGCCCGATGCGCCTCGACGATCTGATCCCGGATGGTCCGCTTGCCGGGAAGTGGGACCGCCATCGCTCAGCGCTGCGGCTGGTGTCACCGGCCAACAAGCGCAAGTATCACGTGATCGTGGTGGGATCAGGGTTGGCCGGTGCATCGGCGGCCGCCTCCCTCGCGGAACTCGGCTACAACGTGTCGTGTTTCTGCTTCCAGGATTCGCCGCGGCGAGCCCACTCGATCGCCGCACAGGGTGGCATTAACGCGGCGAAAAACTACCAGAACGATGGTGACTCCGTCGAGCGCCTCTTCTACGACACGATCAAGGGCGGAGACTTCCGGTCGCGCGAGGGCAATGTATTTCGCCTCTCGCAGGTCTCGGTCGACATCATCGACCAGTGTGTGGCGCAGGGAGTTCCCTTTGCGCGGGAGTATGGTGGTACGCTGGCCAATCGCTCGTTCGGGGGCGCCCAGGTGTCGCGCACCTTCTATGCGCGCGGACAGACCGGCCAGCAGCTCCTGATTGGCGCGTATCAGGCGCTCGAGCGACAGATCGCGCGGGGGGCAGTCCAGATGTACACCCGTCATGAGATGCTTGATGTGGTCGCCATCGATGGGCGCGCGCGCGGTATCGTGGTACGCGACCTGGTCACTGGTGCGATCGAATCCCACGCGGGCCACGATGTGGTGCTCGCCACCGGGGGCTACGGCAACGTTTTCTACCTGTCGACCAACGCGAAAGGTTGCAACGTCACCGCCGCATTCCGCGCGTGGAAGCGCGGTGCCGGGTTTGCCAACCCATGCTTCACGCAGATCCACCCGACCTGCATCCCGGTAAGTGGCGAGTACCAGTCGAAGCTCACGCTGATGTCGGAGTCACTGCGCAATGACGGTCGGGTGTGGGTGCCGCTGCAGCAAGGTGATACCCGACTGCCCCGGGACATTCCTGACGCTGAGCGGGACTACTACCTGGAGCGCAAGTACCCGAGCTTCGGCAACCTCGCCCCCCGCGATATCGCATCACGCGCCGCCAAGGAGGCCTGCGACGAGGGGCGTGGCGTGGGTCGTGGCGGACTCGGCGTTTATCTCGACTTCTCCACCGCGATCAACCGGCTGGGCCAAGACGTGATCCGGGAGCGCTACGGCAACCTCTTCGACATGTACGAACGGATCACCGGTGAGAATCCGTACCACACCCCGATGCGCATCTATCCAGCGGTGCACTACACCATGGGCGGGACGTGGGTCGACTACAACCTGATGAGCACGTTGCCCGGGCTGCACGTGATTGGCGAGGCCAACTTCTCCGATCATGGTGCCAACCGCCTCGGCGCGTCGGCACTCATGCAGGGGCTCGCCGATGGGTACTTCGTGCTGCCGTACACGATCGGTGATTACATCGCCGGGACCACGTTTGCCGATGTGGACACGAAGCACCCGGCGTTCATCGCGGTGGAGCAGCAGGTTCGAGAGCGCACCGCCCGGCTGCTCGCGATCAACGGGACCCGATCGGTCGATTCCTTCCACAAGGAACTCGGCAAGCTGATGTGGGACTATTGCGGCATGGCCAGGT
The DNA here is from genome assembly GCA_039915685.1 of Gemmatimonadales bacterium. Classification (GTDB taxonomy): domain Bacteria; phylum Gemmatimonadota; class Gemmatimonadetes; order Gemmatimonadales; family GWC2-71-9; genus Palsa-1233. Next base: position 6,181 of record JBDSMU010000206.1, read on the forward strand.
CGCGCGAGGGACTGGAACTGGCGCTCCGTCGGATTCCGGAGCTTCGCGCCGAGTTCTGGGCCGACGTGCGCGTCCTCGGCTCGGCTGAGACGCTCAACCAGTCGTTGGAGAAGGCTGGCCGCGTGGCCGACTTCATGGAATTTGCCGAGCTGATGTGCCGCGACGCGCTGGAACGCGAGGAGTCCTGTGGCGGGCACTTCCGCGTCGAGTACCAGACAGCCGATGGCGAGGCACTGCGCAACGATGACGAGTTTGCACACGTCGCGGTGTGGGAATATCGGGGCGAGGGTGCGCCGGCGAGGCGAAACGTCGAGCAGCTCGAGTTCGAGTTCGTGCAGCTCGCGACCAGGAGCTACAAATGAGCACGATGCGACTCACCCTCAAGGTCTGGCGCCAGGCTGGTCCTGATGCCAAGGGCGAATTCCGCACCTACCCGGTAGAGGCCGACGAGCACATGTCGTTCCTCGAGATGCTCGACGTGGTCAACGAGGGGTTGATCGCGGCTGGCGATGAGCCGATTGCGTTCGATCACGATTGCCGCGAGGGGATCTGCGGCTCATGCGGGATGATGATCAACGGCATGGCGCATGGACCGCGCGCGGCCACGACGGCGTGCCAGCTGCACATGCGGTCGTTCAAGGACGGTGATCACATCCTGATCGAACCGTTCCGCGCCAGTGCCTTTCCCGTGATCCGTGACCTCGTGGTCGACCGAACGTCGTTCGACCGCGTCATCCAGGCGGGCGGATTCGTGTCCGTAGGCACCGGCGCCGCGCCAGACGGCAACGCGATCCTGGTTCCGAAGGAAATGGCCGACCGGGCAATGGACGCCGCGCAGTGCATCGGCTGCGGGGCGTGCGTCGCCGCCTGCCCCAACGCGTCGGCAATGCTGTTCACCAGTGCCAAGGTGAGCCACCTCGCAATGCTTCCGCAGGGACAGCCCGAACGCTACCGGCGCGTGCTCGGCATGGTCGGCCAGATGGACATCGAGGGGTTCGGGGGGTGCACCAACTTCGCGGAGTGCGAAGCGGCGTGCCCAAAGGAAATCTCGGTCGAGAACATCGCGCGCATGAACCGCGATTACCTGAAGGCGTCGCTGCGCGAACGCGAGGAAACCGGCGCAGGGGCCGTGTCGACCTGACGTCGCGGGTGATCAGTTTCGGGCTGGCACTGCTGGGCGGGTACGCACTGGCGCTGCCCGCCCAGTCGCGCATTCGAGTCACGCCGATGGGGCAGGGCACCGCGTCGGTGAGCAGGATGTCGCCTTCACCGCTCCGCGACGCTGTGACGGAAGCGCGTCTGGTGCAACCGATCGTGATGCTTGATGTCGCCTACGGCGACCGGCTCGGGGCCACGATCTCCCTCAACGCCGAAGGCTTCACCATGCCCGGGGGGCAGCTGACGGCCGGCGGATGGGGTGAAGGTTTCGTCGATCGCCGGCATCCGCACACCTACGTCCACGAAATGATGTTCTCGGCTCGCGATATCCTCGGCACCGCCGACGGAACCGCGCGGCTCGCCGTGGCGGCCGGCAAAGGTTTCGCGGCGTTCGGCACCGATGACCCGATGTCACGGCCGATGCTGATGTATCCCGTGAATCATCACTTGTCCCAGATACTCGAACGCGCCGTCGCGATCGCGCAACTTGCGGTCGGACCGGTCGCGGCAGAGGCGTCGGTGTTCAACGGCGATGAACCGAGCGCACCCGGCGACTGGCCGTTACTACGCAGCGACGATGGCAACTGGCGGTTCGGTGATTCGTGGGCCGTTCGGCTCAGCGGGCGTCCCGTGCAGCCGCTCGAGGTGCAGGCATCTTATGCCGACGTGCATTCCCCGGAGCATCGTCCCGGTGCAGGCGGCGAAGCACGCAAGGCCTCGGCGTCGGCGCGGTGGCGCGATGCGCCCGCGTGGGGCGAGCGGTATGCAATGGTGGAATGGGCCCGCACCTCAGAGCTCGACGGATTCTTCGTTTTCCATTCCGTGCTGGGCGAGGCCATGGTCCGGCGCGGTCGTATCGGCGTCGCGTACCGCTTCGAACGCACCGAGCGCCCGGAAGAGGAGCGGCTCGCCGATCCCTTCCGGTCGCGTCGCCCCCACTTGGAGAACGCGATTCTCGGCATCAGCCGCTGGACACTGCACACCATCCGGGCGGAGTATGACGCCACCGATCCGGCCGGCGGTCACCGATTGGCCCCCTTCATCGAGATCACCACCGGCCGGGTCGCCGAGGTTTCGGGCGGGGTTTTTGACGTTGGGGCCACCTACGGATCGAACCGCGCCGGTACGATCAGCGTTGGAGTGGTGTTGGGGTGGAGAAGCAGGCACCACCGAATGGGCCGCTACGGGGTGCTCGCCCCGAACCACGGCGGGATGTCGCCGCACCAAGGTCATTGAAGTCCACACGGGACGCCTCGCGTCCGGAGATTATCCAGCATGTCGTTGCGTTTTCCTGGCTGGCTCGTCCTCGCCAGCGTGCTCGCTGCGTGCAGCTCCACGCCCACGAATCCCGGACCCGAACCCCTCACCTACACGCTCGCGATCGTCGCGGGACAGGGGCAGTTCGGGCTTCCCGCGGCGGCGCTCGCTGTCGATCTCAAGGTCCGCGTCCTGCTGAACGGGACGGCGCCAGCCGCCAATCGGACGGTGACTTGGGCCGTCGCAACTGGTGGAGGATCAATCCAGCCCGCGAGCGCGACCACGGACGCCGCCGGTGAGGCCACCGCGCGCTGGACGCTTGGCGCCCCCACGGGCCAGCAGACCGTCACGGTGAACAGTCCCGGGGTCGCCAACCAGCTCGTCTTCACGGCAACCTCCCAGACCACGCCAGCGGTGAATCCCACGCTGGTCGCCACGGTTCCGATCCCGGCCAACTACGGTATCCACGACACCTTTGTACGCGACGGCCTGGCGTTCGTGATGGCCTGGAACAACGGCATTCGGATCTACGACGTCGGCAATGGTATTAGCGGCGGATCACCCGCATCACCGCAGCTCGTCTCGAGCCTCGTCACCAACGTCAATGGCGTCCCGGGCGGCCCGCAGGCGCACAATGCGTGGTGGTTCCACAACCCGGTCACCCAACAGAAGCGTTACCTCTTTGTGGGTCAGGAAGGCCCGGCAAATATCGGGTCCACTTCGTCGGGAGACATCCACATTGTCGATGTCTCCAATCTCGCGTCCCCGGTCGAAGTTGGCTTCATCCGCGTCGGCGGCGCTGGCGCCCACAACTTCTGGATGGATGAGGCGCGGCAGGTGCTGTACGCCGCCTTCTATAACGGGGGTGTCGCAGCGATCGATGTGTCGGGCACCCTGAGCGGCGACATGTCGAACCGGATCACTGCCCGTGTGCAGCCCGGGGGCGGATCGACCTACGTGTGGGGTGTCATGCAGCTTGGCAACACGTTGTACGCGTCCGATATGCTGAGCGGGTTCTGGGCCCTCGACGCCGTCACGTTGGCCACAAAGGGCGGTGGGTTCAACGTTGACGAGCGGTTTACCTCCGACCTTTGGACCGTCACGAACTGGGCCTACAGCGGTACGTGGGGAACGCGTTCGGGCACGCGCGGGAACGCCATCAAGATCTGGTCGCTCGCGACCACCGGGGTACCGACGTCATCGGGACAGATCATCGTGGACAATGTGGGGACCATCAGCGACGTGGCCGTGACCGCCGACGGCAAGGCGCTGGTAGCCACCGCCGAGAACCTCGCATCGCCCGGCCTTCTGGTGTATGATCGGGTCAACCCAGCCAGCCCATCGCTCCGTGGTCGTGTGATTGTGCCTGAAGGCCTTCACACCGGCGAACTCGCGGTGATCAACGGCCGCTCGTATGTTTTCGCGGCGCGCAATCCGGGCGGCGCTGGTCCCGCACTGGTCATCTACGACATTACTGGAGTCGTTCCGTGACAGTTGTCCGCAGCCTGATTCTTTTCTCGATTGTTTCTCCCTGCGCGGCGAGCTTGCTTGTCGCGCAGGACCGCATCACGGGGTTCGCTGCGGCGCATGTCGCACCTGAGCTTCGCCTTGAAGCACAGCTTCGCGCCGTACCAGATACCGCGTCAGCGCGCCGGCACGCCCGGGTCCTGGCGGGTGCTCCGCATGTGGCCGGCACGCCGGCCCAGCGGGCTACCGCCGACTATGTGCTACAGCAAATGCAGCGGTGGGGTCTCGACACCGCACGGGTGCCGTTCCGTGTGTACCTCCCATATCACGACTCTACGATCGTCGAGCGCGTTACGCCGAAAAGAGTGCGGCTCAATCTCGATGAACCGCCGGTGCAAGGTGATCCGACCACGGCGCAGCGTCGCTGGGTGGCGATGAACGGCAACTCTGGGTCGGGCGACGTCACCGCCCCGCTGGTGTACGTCAACTATGGATTGCCCAGCGATTATGCCACGCTGGACTCGATGGGTGTGCAGCTGGCAGGCCGCATCGCAATCGCTCGTTACGGTCGATCCTTCCGTGGCATCAAAGCGCGCGAGGCCGAGCTGCACGGCGCGTCGGCGCTGATCATCTACAGCGACCCGCTCGATGACGGCTTTGCCCAAGGTGACGTCTATCCTGCGGGTCCGATGCGACCACCGCAGGGGGTGCAACGCGGGTCGATCTTCAACGGTCAAGGCGATCCCACCACCCCGGGATGGGCCTCGACCGCTGACGCCCGCCGTCTTCCCGTCGACTCACTCGCGGTGCCGAAAATACCGGTCGTGCCGATGTCTTATGGCAATGCCGAACAGTTGCTCGGTGGCCTCGATGGTGCATCGGTGCCATCGGGATGGCAGGGTGGGCTCCCGTTCCGCTACCACGTGGGCAATGGCGCCGTGCGGGTGCGCGTCGCCGTGTTCCCGGAACGTGGAGATCGTGCATTCAAGACGATCTACAACACCATGGGCACGATCCGAGGCTCCGAGTTCCCCGAGGAACTCGTGATCGTTGGCGGACATCGTGATGCATGGGGACCAGGTGCCGCGGACAACGTGTCTGGCGTGGTCACGATCCTCGAGGCTGCGCGCGCCTGGGGAGCCGCGCTCTCGAGCGGTGAACGCCCGCGGCGGACGCTGGTGTTTGCCACCTGGGATGCGGAGGAATGGGGCCTGGTGGGGTCGACCGAGTGGACCGAACTGATGCGCGACGCCCTCAACGCACAGGCGGTGGCGTACCTCAACGTCGATGTGTCGGCGGCCGGCCGCCTGTTCGGGTCGAGCGGGACCGCTTCGCTGCAGGACCTGATGCGCGAGGTCACGAAAACGGTGCAGCAGCCCGGTGATAGCGTTTCAGTGTATCGCGACTGGGAGCGCCGCACCGTCACGTCACAACGGCTGGTTCCGCCGATGGGCGACCTCGGGGGCGGCTCCGATTTCGGTCCATTCTACAACGGTCTCGGCATTCCTTCCTTCGATTTCGGATTCGGTGGACAGGGGGGCGTATATCACTCGGCGTATGACACCTGGAGCTGGATGGAGAAGTTCGGGGATCCGGGATACCTGAGTCATGCCGCCGCAGGTCGCCTTGCAGCTGTTTTGCTCGCGCGACTCGCCAATGCCGATGTGGTGGCGCTCGACTATCACGCGCTGGGCAGCTACATCGGCGAACTCACTGCCCGGATCGGTCGGGATACCACCACCATCGCGATCAAGTCCGAACTCGATGACCTTTCTGCCGCGGCAGCGGACCTTGCCAAGGCGGGTAAGAAGTTCAGCGAGACCCGCGACGCGAAACTTGCGGCCGACGATGTCCTGCCACTCGGGCAGGTGAATGCGGCGCTACGGTCGGTGGAACGACAACTGGTCCGCCCGAGCGGACTCGTCGGGCGCCCCGGTTTGCGCAACCTGATCTTCGCTGCGGACCGCGATAATGGCTATGCCAACGTTGCGCTGCCGGGCATTGCCGAAGCGCTGCGGGACCGTGACATCGAGCGGGCGCGCAGCGAAACAAAGGACCTCACGCAGCGGATCGAAGCGGCAACTCGCGCCGTTCAGTCCGCAACCTCGTCCGCGCGCGGAAGTTGATCGCGGGGCCGGCAAACGCGCCCGCCCCACCACCACCACCATCCCATTCGGAAGCACAGACATGGAACTCGGAGCGTTTTCAGTCAGCCTCGCCGTGAAAGACCTTCCAGCGTCGCAGGTCTTCTACGAAAAGCTTGGATTCACGCTCTTCGGTGGCGATCCGGCGAACGGCTGGGCGATCATGAAGGCCGGCACAACCGTGATAGGACTTTTTCACGGCATGTTCGACGCGAACATCCTGACGTTCAATCCTGGGTGGGACAGCGACGCGCGGCCGGTACCCGTGTTTACCGACGTTCGGGAGATCCAGTCACGGCTGCGGGGTGGGGGGGTCACGCTTCTCACTGCTGCTGACGACGACACGACGGGACCTGCCAGCATCACGCTGGAAGATCCCGATGGTAACGTCATTTTGATCGATCAACACATTTGAGCTGAGTCACCGTGGCGGGTTCAGGACTCTGGCTCTGCGGCTACCTGAACCCGCTCGATGAAATCGTGGATGCGGCGGGCGTTGGTGCCCACATCGCTGCCGCCCACCCGCGAGACCGATCGCACGTCGATCCGCGCCCGACTCCCATCCTGCGCGATGCGAATCACCACATCATCCTTGAAGCCGAACCACTTGGTCGTCGCGACGGCCTCGATGCGCCCGCGGGCGGAGTCGGCGGTGACAACCTCCCAACCCATCCCGCGCGCGACGTCGAGTGAGCGTGCAAACGCCGACCCGGTCGATGCTTCAAGGAAGAGTGGTGCGATGTCCGGATACGCGGCGCGCTGTTGCGCTGCGACCTCTGGGCCCCCGTACTCCGCCGGATTGGACGCTTCAGCGCGAAGCGGCAGGATTGCCTCGAACGCCGGTGGATTGCCAAGGTCGGTCGTGATATCGTGAATCGGAGGAACAGTGCGAGCGATGCGACGCCACTGCCACGGCAGGGCAACGACCGCGAGTCCGACGATCGTGGACACCAGCAGGAGGCCGAGCACGCGACCGCTCGGCCGCAGGACCGCCAGAAGCGCCAACGACGCCACCGCAGCCGCAACACCGATGTATGCCGCCCATTTCAACATCCCAAGTCCTGCCCCGAAGCCCCAGAGCCCGATCTTGCTCCCAGCCCCCGCCATGAAGAGGACCAGGACGGCGAGCAGGGCGAGGCCGGCAGCGATCCAGCGGGCACTAGCAAGACGTTGCATTGGAGGGCCTGGGTTGCGGGTCATGAGCGATCGTGTGGAACTGAGGCGCTGCAGTCAGCAATGTAGCGCCAACCGCCCGCCCGCCTCACGGCACGAAAGAAAAAGTAGTACAAACGACGTGATATTACAATGCCTAAAGTATTGCAGTGCATTCGGTTACGTATTCACCAAACTCATCCGATGGGCTACGCGAGCCGTGCCGGCTCGGGAGCGGCTCGTTGCGTGACTTGATGACCGGCTATTTTTCTTCAACGAATCTCCGCTTCAACCTGTTCGATTGCCAGGTAGCACCTCCAGCCGAGGGACCATGGCCGTCAGTCCCGAGTTCCGAAATTTCGTGGTTGAACAGCTGAGTCGGGTCGCTCCAGCGATTCGGGCGCGCAGTATGTTCGGCGGAGTCGGCGTCTATTCCGCTGACCGATTCTTCGCGCTGATCGACGGCGACCACCTGTACCTTAAAGTTGACGACTCCAATCGCCTCTCCTACGAGGAAATCGGGATGGGCCCCTTTCGGCCATTCGGGCCAGACGGCGAGCAGATGCAGTACTACGCTCTGCCGGGCGATTTCCTGGAGGACGCCGAGGCGCTCACGCCGTGGGTCGCCGACGCGATCGAGGTGTCAGTGCGGGCAAAGGCGGCGCGGGCAGGAAGGCGGCGCAAGGGTGCCTGACCGCGGCGATACTCTCGATACACGCGTGACCAACCCTGCAACTGGCGACGTCGAGCGCGCGGCTCGGCTGACCGCACTGTGCGACGAAGGCTGGGAACTGTGGGACGCCTTCGCGGACGGCGATACCGAGCGACCGTTTCATCCGTTCATTCCGGCCGATTACGGCGTTGTTCGTGCTGCCTTGTGGCCCCTTCGCGGCCGGCCGCTTCGTTTCCTGGAGTGGGGGTCGGCCACCGGCGTGATCACCGTGATGGCTGACATGCTGGGATTCGACGCATATGGCATCGAGCTCGACTCCGCCCTGGTGGTATCGGCACGCGGACTCGCCGATCGCTTCGGATCGGCCGCAACGTTTGCTCACGGGAGCTTCCTGCCGGATGGCTATCGTTGGCGCGGGCCAGATGGCGATGCCCGCCTCGGTACGGTCGGAGCCGGCCGGTCCGGATACCAGATCCTTAACCGGCCGCTCGACGACTTCGACGTCGTGTTCGGGTATCCGTGGGACGGAGAAGTCACCATGATGCTCGACTTGATGGCCCAATTCGGGCGCCCCAGCGCCTTGCTTCTCCTTCACGGAACGAACACCGGTGTGCGGGCCTTCCGTGCCGGTCGCGAGATCCTCAGTGGCCCGTGGCTGCCGCCCGCATGATATTCGCCCGCGTCGCTGTCCGGGCCATGTTCCTCACCTTGCCGACAGCATGCGCGCCTCGCCAGAGCGGAACCGTTTCGAGCCGCGCCCCCGCAGTGGTGCAGGGCACATTCGTCGACGACTATGGGCAGCGCTACAGCATCAACGACACGATCTGGCAGCACGGCTCGGCGTCGCGCTACCACGTAATGCGGTGGGACACCGCGGGGATGTTCGCCATCGCCCAGAACGACTCGGCGAATCCCGGTGATGGCAACAAGTGGACGCGCATTGACTGGACCGACCTGGCGCAACAGAGTCCCTACACATGGGGATACTGTTACACTGCGTACGAGGCTGAATCGCCATCCGAGGCACGAGATGCCATAGCGCCAGATCGCGCAAACCCACGCACTGGCTGCAATGGCTTTCCATTTACCCGCATGCGCGCTGCTCGCTGAGCAGGCGCCGCGCACGGAGGCACAGATGAAGGCAACCTGGAAGGGCGCAACGCTCGCGGAATCAGACGACACAGTGGTCGTCGAGGGCAACCACTACTTCCCGCCCGACGCACTCAACACCGAGTACTTCGAGGAAAGCGGTCACACATCGGTGTGTCCCTGGAAGGGTACGGCGAGCTATCGCCATGTCAGCGTCGACGGCGTGCGCAACGACAACGCCGCGTGGTTCTACCCTGCGCCCAGCGATGCTGCGACGGAGATCAAGGGCCGCGTGGCCTTCTGGAAAGGTGTAGTGGTCACGCCGTAGGTCGACTTGGTCGAATCATCATCATTCAATCACATCCGGAACCGGCATTGCAGGCGACAACGTACAAGCCGATCACGCCTACCAGCGCGACTGCATCGGCAAGGATCGCAAAGCGGCCCGGCTTGCGACCCAGGCGGAGGCCGGCAAAAATCGCGGTCCGATCGATCTCACCGTACTCGAACTCGCCGGGACCGTTCGCATTGATCACGTGGCGGAAGGTTCCGACCCGCAGGCTTGCGCCGATTCGGTCCCGGTGCATCACCGCCACGTCAAGGGCCAGACGGCTTGGCCCCGGTCCGCTCTTCCCCACCAGATATTGCGGGGTGACATCGACGGACACGATCGGTGTGGCGTCCCACCTGAGCCGGGGACCGACGCTGAGGAAGAATTCGGAATCGAGCCCCGCAGTTCCGACCACGCCGATGCCGAACCGGCCGGCTATCGCCGTGACAAACCCGATTGAAGCGGTGGCGTTGGCCCGAGCCGGACCGCCGAAGCTGGTGATTCCGTCACTCCTGCCGGTGACCCGGACCGCATAGGTCGCCTCGGTGATTAGCTGCGGACGTCGCTCGGGGTTAGTCTGAACCCTATGCATCTCCGACTGGGACTGGACGGCGTGCGGCAGTCCTGCTGCGACGAGAATCACGGAGCATCCGACGATGACCCGGACTGCCGAACGTGGAGGAGATAGGGCCATGAATCCTCAATAATGTGGAGTGGACGATTGAAGCCGCCGTCAACCTACGCCATGCAAGAGGCACCCTGATGATCCGCGCCCCGTCCCTGCCGATTTTCCTCACCCTGATGGTACTGGCTGGTCCCGGGCCTGTCGAGGCACAGTCGGTGGACCGCGAGATGGTCGCGCGAATTCGCGAGGAAGGTCTCCAGCATTCCCGGGTCATGGACCTGGAGAGCTACATGACCGACGTCCTCGGCGCACGGCTGACCCTGTCCCGCGACATGCAGCGCGCCCAGGAATGGGTGCGGGCGGAAATGGCGCGCATCGGTCTTGCCAACATCGTTGCCGAACCGTTCATGGACTTCGGCGTGACCTGGGACAATGAGTATGTCTCGGTGCACATGCTCGAGCCCGATTACTCGCCGATGGTGGCGTACCCGATCGCCCATACGCCGGGGACCGACGGCCGGCAGGTGGGGCGCGCGGTGATCGTCGACATTCTCACCCGCGGCGACATGGAACGGCTGCGCGGCACGCTTCACGGCATGATCGTGCTCGCGACACCCCCCGCCACGATCGACATCGCCGCGATGACTCGGGGCGTACCGCGACGCACCGAGGCGGAGCTCCGTGAACTCGAGGAAACCGTGATCGCGCCCGCCCGACCCGTTGCGGCGCGCACCGTGCGCAACCCCGATGTCGTGGCGCCGGATGAGCGGATGGCGTTCCTCCGCGCCGAGGGCGTTATCGCGGTGCTCCAGAGCGAGAGCGGGTGGTTGGGCGCGGTTCGTGGATTCTCCCGACCCGGATCGCGGGGCGACCAATGGTCGCGTGCTGGCGATCTCGCGTCCCCCACGATCATCGCCGTCACCCCTGAGCACTACAACCGGATGTACCGCATCCTGCAGCGGGACATCGCAGTGACGGTCGAGGTCGAGGTGCGCAACCGGATCGGCGAGGCCGTCGAGCGGGCAGTCAACCTGACCGCGGAGATCCCCGGTACCGACCTTCGCGGGGAGGTGGTGATGATCGGCGCGCACTTCGACACCTGGCACGCCTCGCCCAACGCGAGCGACAACACCTCGGGTGTGGCGGTTGCGCTCGAGGCGATGCGGATTCTCAAGGCGGTCGGTGCCCAGCCGCGACGGACCATCCGCGTGGCTCTCTGGAGTGGTGAAGAGCAGGGACTGTTCGGATCGCGCGCCTATGTAGCAACCCACTTCGGCACGCTCGCCAGTCCCAAGCCGGACCACAATCGCCTGTCGGCCTATTTCAACCAGGACTATGGGTCGGGGCAGTACCGAGGCATCTATCTGCAGGGCAATGAGGCGGCACGTTCGATGTTCTCCGCGTGGATGCAGCCGTTCCGCGATCTCGGGATGACCACGATCTCGAACCAGGGCGTGGGAAGCACCGACCATATCGCGTTTGACGAAGTGGGTCTTCCCGGCTTCCAGTTCCTTCAGGATCGCACCCCGGGTCAGGGTGGACACACCAACCTCGACTTCTTCGACACGATCCAGGCCGAAGACCTGATGAAGAACGCGGTGATCATGGCGTCGTTCGCGTATCACGCAGCGATGGCAGACACGCGCGTCCCGCGGAAGTGGAGCCGGTAACAGCCAGGGCTGGTCCCGCCTGACGTTCACGCAGCAACTCCCCACCGACAGACAGGTCGATCCCGCACTGGGCGGCGTGACCGCGCCGCCGGCTTCCTGGCTGCCCGCTTCTCGAGCGGTACGCCCATTGCAATGCCGAATGCGGAGCGCGGCCGCTGGCTGCCAAGTCGGCCACTTGACCGCCGGATCCCATCGGCTGGTCGAGATTGCCCCTCGCAAACTGCGAAGATGGGCGGGTTTGAATGAGCAATGTGGCAATTTTCAATTCAGTGCTGAAAAAGGCCCTCGAGGTGGGTGCTTCGGACGTGCACGTGTGCGCAGGCGGCCCGTTCCGGATGCGCATTCGGGGCCGCATGACGCCTGTGGCCGGCGTCGGCTCGCTCACGCCCGCCGAGACCGCCGAGATCGCCTCGCTCATCCTCGCGTCGGCTCGGCGGATCAGCCCCGACGCGGCAATCGATGCCGTGCGCACCCTCAAAGATTTTGACTGCTCGTACTCGGTGCCGTCGGTCGGCCGCTTCCGGGTGAATCTTTGCAGTCAGCGCGGATCCTTGTCGGCAGTGCTTCGCAGTATCGCCGACCAGATCCCGTCGTTCTCCGACCTTGGTCTCCCCGATGTCATGCAGGAGATCGCGATGGAGGAGCGCGGGCTGGTGCTCCTCACCGGGACGACAGGATCGGGGAAGTCCTCGACGCTCGCGTCGTTGATCGGCTACGTCAACAACCAAAAGGCCGGCAAGATCGTCACCATCGAGGACCCGATCGAGTTCTTGCATCGCGACTCCAAGTCCAATGTCATCCAGCGGGAGATCGGTGGCGACACCGAATCATTCGATTCTGCGTTGCGTGCCGCCTTGCGGCAGGATCCGGACATCATCCTGGTGGGTGAGATGCGGGACCGCGCCACGATCGACATCGCGCTCAAGGCGGCCGAGACCGGTCACCTGGTTTTCAGCACGGTGCACACCACCGATGCCCAGCGCACCATCGCGCGGCTTGTGTCGGTTTTCGAGGCTGCGGAACAGGCGGGCACCCGACTGCGTCTCGCCGAATCGCTGCGCGCAGTGGTGTCGCAGCGGCTGCTGCCGCGGAAAGATGGAACAGGTCGGGTTGTCGCCGTCGAGGTCATGCGGAACACGGCGACGATCGCCGACTGCATCGCGAACCCCGACCGATCAGCAGAGATCAGGGATCACATCGCACAGGGCAGGGAGCCATACGGGATGCAGACCTTCGATCAGCACCTGATGGAACTGTACCAGTCGGACCAATTGTCGATGGAGGTGGCGCGAGGCGCCGCGACCAGTCCGGCAGACTTCGAGCGGAACTTGGCCTTCCAGTGATGTCGTACTACAGTCTCGGTAGTGTCACCCCGCGCTGCTTCTGGTACTTCCCCTTCTTGTCCGCATAGCTCACCTCGCAGTTGTCGTCGTCGTCTGCCTCGAAGAACAGCACCTGGCAAATCCCCTCGTTGGCGTAGATGCGCGCGGGTAGCGGCGTCGTGTTGCTGATCTCCAGGGTCACATGGCCCTCCCATTCGGGCTCAAACGGCGTGACGTTGGTGATGATGCCGCACCGGGCGTAGGTCGACTTGCCGACACAGATCGTGAGGACGTTGCGCGGGATCCGGAAATACTCGACAGAGCGGGCGAGGGCGAACGAGTTGGGGGGCACGATGCACACGTCACCCTGGAACTCCACGAGGCTCCGGCTGTCGAACTTCTTGGGATCGACCACGGCCGACAGCACGTTGGTGAAGATCTGGAACTCGTCGGCGACCCGCATGTCATAACCGTAGGAGGAGACGCCGTACGAGATCGCGCCGTCCCGTACCTGGCCATCGACGAATGGCTCGATCATGCCGTGCTCGGTGGCCATGCGGCGGATCCAGCGGTCGGACTTGATCGACATGCGGCCTTCCGGGGAGGAGGTGGAGCGGTGGGACGAACGGGCCCCAATATACCGGCGCCCCCGGGCCCCGCGCACGGGGTGGACCTGAG
>JBDSMU010000024.1:0-46458 GCA_039915685.1 Gemmatimonadales bacterium
TGCACCGGGTGGCGCGGCGGTTCGAGCGCATCGGCACTGCTGCCCGCCGCGAGCCCGTCGGACTTGGTGCGCTCGCCGAGCGCGTGGCTGGTTATTATCGCAGCCGGTTGCCGACGCGCGCCAATCCGATCACCCTGTCGGTGCGGGCACCGAGTTCCGGCCCGGTCGTGCTGGGCGACTCGGTACTGCTGGAGTGGGCGCTCGAGGCGATGGTGAAGAACGCGATCGATGCGCTGCAGGGGCGCGGCGGCACCATCGTGCTGCAGGCGCTGATCGTTGGCAACGACGCGTTGCTGCGTGTCAGCGACGATGGACCCGGCGTTCCCAGAGATCTCCGTCGGACGCTCTTCGAGCCCGGCATCACGACTAAGCGGGGCGGGTGGGGTATCGGCCTCGCCCTTGCCCGGCGTGTCGTCGAGGATGGACACGACGGCGCACTCACACTTGAACCGACCGAGACGGGGACCGCTTTCCTGATGCGTTTTCCATTGGCAGCGCCCTCCGCGTGAACACGCTCCGTGATCTGCTGCGTGGGCTCAACGCAGCGCAGCGCCTTGCCGCCGAGCACCGCGATGGTCCCATCCTTGTCCTCGCGGGAGCGGGGTCGGGCAAAACGCGTGTGCTCACCTCACGGATCGCGCACCTGATCGATGCCCATGGCGTGCCCGCGGAACGTATCCTCGCGGTGACGTTCACCAACAAGGCCGCGGGCGAGATGAAGGGGCGCATCGGTGATCTGCTCGAGCGGGACCCGGCCGGGCTCTGGATCGGGACCTTTCACTCGATTTCCGCCCGACTGCTGCGGCGCGAGGCCGAGCGCCTCGGCTTCTCCCGGCAATTTACGATTTACGACCAGGACGACCAGCTCGCCGTGATTCGCCGCGTGATGGACGAGCGCAACCACCCCGTCAAACTTTTCCCGCCCAAGCTGGTACAGAACCTCATCTCGGGCGCGAAGAACCGGATGCAGACGGCCGAGGATCTGGAACGCAGCGCCCCCCACGATCCTGCCATGCAGGTGGCCGCTGACGTGTATCTCGGCCTCCAGCGCGCCTTGCACGTCGCGAATGCTATGGACTTCGACGACCTGATGCTGCATCCGCTCGCGCTCTTTCACGGTCACCCCGATGCGCTCGCGCGGTGGCAGCGGCGCTTCGACTACATCCTGGTCGACGAGTTCCAGGATACCAACAAGGCGCAGTACGAGCTTGTCCGGATGCTGGGTGCCGGACATCGCAACGTGTTCGCCGTGGGCGACGACGACCAGAGCGTGTACGGGTGGCGCGGCGCCGATGTCGGCAACATGAAGGCGCTCCAGGTCGACTTCGGCGATTCGCGACTGGTCAAGCTGGAAGAGAACTATCGGTCTACCCGTCCGATTCTCGACGCGGCCAACGCGGTAATCGCGCGCAATGTGGGCCGCCTCGGCAAGACGCTTCACACCCGCCGTCCCGGCGGCGACTCGATCATCGTGCTGGCGGCCGCCGATGAGCGTGACGAGGCAGAATGGGTTGCCCGCGAGCTGCAACGTCGATCCGGCGAGGGCACAGCCTACACCGAATGTGCCGTGCTCTACCGTACCAACGCACAGTCGCGCGCGCTCGAGGAGGCGTTTCGTCGTGCGGGGGTGCCGTATCGCATTGTGGGTGCGATCTCGTTCTACGATCGGCGCGAGGTCAAGGACCTCCTGGCGTACCTTCGGCTCGTCGCCAACCCGGCCGACGATCAGGCGTTCCTGCGTGCTATCGCAGTGCCGCGTCGGGGCGTTGGTGATGCATCGCTCGCGATCCTTGGCGAGCAGGCCCGGCAGTGGAATGTGCCGCTGCTCGTGGCGGCGTCACGGGCCGCCGCGATCACGGGATTGCGTCCGAATCTCCGCGCGGTGTTCGCGACCTTCAACGATCTGATCGCGACGGTGGTGCATCGCACCGGCGATGCGATGCCGGTGGTGGTGATGGAGGAGCTGGTGCGCGCCCTCGACTACGAAAACGTTCTGCTCGCCGAGGGTCCCGAGGGCGCCGACCGATGGGAGAATGTGCGTGAACTTATCGCCGGCGCAGCGGAATGGTCTGAGGTGGTCAGCGAGGAGCCCGAGCCGGGTACGCCGCTGCAGCGATTCCTTGCCGAAGCCACGCTTCTCTCCGCGGTCGACACCAGCAACGGCCAGGAGGACGGCGTCACGCTGATGACGATGCATACGGCGAAGGGCCTCGAGTGGCCGGTCGTGGTGTTGACCGGCGTTGAGGACGGGCTCTTTCCCATGGCCCGTGCGATGGAGAGCGTCGAGGGGCTCGAGGAAGAGCGACGGTTGTGCTACGTCGGCATCACGCGGGCGCGCGATACGCTGATGGTGACCTGGGCACGGGCGAGACGTCGCGGTGGCGAATTGCGACCGGGGATGCCGTCGCGATTCCTGCGCGAAATACCGCCCGAGCTCGTTGACGAGCGGCGCACCTCATTTGGCGTGACCGGCATGGGCGGTGGATGGGGAAGTGGTTGGCAACAGCGGGGGCAGTCGGGCGCGGATCGCGGGCGGACCCGACCCGGCGCCAGCGGTGCGCCTGGATGGCGCACGCCGATTGCAGCCTCACAGGTGCCGGCCATCATGGTCGAAAATCAGGACCTTCCCCGCTACGTCAAGGGCGAGCGGGTGCGGCACCGCCGGTTCGGATCGGGCGCGATCATGGGCCTGCTCGGGGTGGGGAAAGACCTGAAGGTGTCGGTGTCATTCGACGATCCGGAGATTGGCACCCGGCAGTTGCTGGTTGCGGTTGCCGGCCTCGAACGTGATTGGGAGAGCGCATGACGATCGGACCGGACACCGTGCGACACGTCGCGCGGCTCGCGGAACTCGCTGTTGCCGATGGCGATGTCGACCTGCTCGCCGCCCAACTGGAATCGATCGTCGATTTTGTCGAGCAACTCGCGACGATTGACGCCCTGCCGGGCACGGCAGTGGTGAATATTGGCCCGCCCACCCTCACGCTTCGTGAGGATGTCGTGGCGCCCATCCCGATGACGCGTTTGGCCGCGGACCTCGCGCCGGAGTTCGCCCAGGGATTCTTCGTCGTGCCGCGACTCGGCGGGATGGTGGACGAATGAGCGTCGCCGCGCTCGCTCGTGAGACGGGTCGCCGCCTTCAGGAGGCTGAGCGTCTCAACGCCACGCTGCATTGGTCGCAGGCGCTGCTCGATGCCGAAGCGGCGCGACTCGATGGACTCGCCGATGGACCGCTCAGCGGGATGACTGTTGCCCTCAAGGACAACATCGTGACCACGGATCAACCGACGACGTGCGCGTCGCGGATCCTTGACGGCTATCTGTCGCCCTTCGAGGCGACGGCCGTGACGCGACTGCGCGCGGCCGGCGCGCTCATCGCCGCGAAGACAAACCTCGATGAGTTCGCGATGGGATCGTCGACCGAACACTCCGCATTCGGCCGCGTCCTCCACCCGCTCGATCCGGATCTCGTCCCCGGTGGGTCAAGCGGCGGTTCCGCGGCACTCGTCGCCGCGGGCGTGACGCCTGCGGCCCTCGGATCGGAGACCGGTGGATCGGTCCGCCAGCCAGCGGCGTTTTGCGGGATTGTCGGTGTGAAGCCCGGCTATGGTCGGGTGAGTCGGTTCGGGCTCGTCGCTTTCGGGTCATCGCTCGACTGCATCTCCGTTTTCGGTGCGACGGTGCGCGACGCCGAACGAGTGCTGGAGACGATATCCGGGCACGATCCGCTCGATGCCACGACGCATCCGGGCGGATCATTGGTCGCGGCGCCGGCGCGCCAGGACTTGCGCGGAGTCGTCATCGGTCTCCCTCGCGAATACTTCCCGGCCGACCTGCATCCCGGGGTACGGGCGGCGTGCGAGCGCACCATCGCGATTCTGCGCCAACTGGGCGCCGAGGTGCGCGACGTCTCGTTGCCGTCGACCTCGCACGCCGTGCCGGCGTACTACATCGTCAATCCGGCGGAGGCCGCCGCCAATCTGGCGCGCTATGACGGAGTGCGGTTCGGCAACCGTCGGGTCGGACCCGAGGCGGACTTGCGGGCGCTCTATCGCTCCACCCGCGGCGATGGATTCGGCGCGGAGGTGAAACGCCGCATTCTGGTCGGCACCTTCGTGCTGAGCGCTGGGTACGCTGAGCGTTACTATGCGCGAGCGCAGGCAGCGCGTCGACTCATCGTTGATGACTTCGCGCGTGTGTTCGACGCGGGGATCGACTTTCTGTTCACGCCGACCACGCCCACACCGGCGTTCCGCGCCGGCGAAAAGCTTTCCGATCCGGTGGCGATGTATCTCGCCGACATTTTCGTCTGCCCCGCGTCGCTCGCCGGCCTTCCCGCGCTCTCGCTCCCCATCGGGCGCGACGGCGGGCTGCCGCTGGGCGGGCAAGTGATGGCGCCGGATGGCGGCGACGCCGACATGCTCGCGGTCGCGGCGGTTATCGAGGGCGCCGTCGACGCCACCGGGGAGGTCCGCTGATGGAATGGGAAACCGTGATCGGCCTCGAGATGCACGTGCAACTCGCGACCCGCAGCAAGATGTTCTGCGCCTGCGCCACGACATACGGCCAGGCGCCCAATTCGAACGTCTGCCCGGTCTGCCTCGGCTTGCCGGGCGCACTGCCCGTGGCAAACGCCGAAGCGATCCGCCTCGGAACGCTCGGTGCCATCGCGCTTGGCTGCACAATTCACTTGGTGAGCATCTTCGCCCGCAAGAACTACTTCTACCCCGACCTGCCGAAGGGTTACCAGATCTCGCAGTTCGACAAGCCGCTCGCCACCGACGGTCATCTGGAGTTCGAATCACCCGACCGAGGCCCCACGAGCGTGAGCATCACCCGGCTGCATCTCGAAGAAGATGCCGGCAAGTCCCTGCACGATCGCATTCCCGGTCAGACGGCGATCGATCTCAACCGCGCCGGTACCCCGCTCGCCGAAATCGTGAGCGGCCCAGATTTGCGCTCGCCCGCCGAGGCACGGGCCTATCTCGTCGCGCTCCGCCAGGTGCTGCTCTACGCCGGTGTGTCGGAATGTTCGATGGAGAAGGGGTCTCTGCGCGTCGATGCCAATCTTTCGGTTCGTCGCCCTGGTGATCCCCTCGGCACCAAAACCGAGGTGAAGAACATGAACTCGTTCGCCAATGTCGAGCGCGCGCTCGAGTCCGAACGTGCGCGCCAGATGGCGCTGCTCGACGGTGGCGGCCGCGTTACCCAGGTCACCCTCACGTTCAACGCCGCAACCGGCGACGTGCGCCCGCTTCGGTCCAAGGAGGACGCGCACGACTACCGGTACTTCCCCGATCCCGACTTGCCACCCCTGGTGCTCGATCCCGCCTGGATCACGGCGCAAACCGACGCGCTGCCCGAGCTGCCCCAAGCTCGTCGCGCGCGCTACGAATCCGCGCTGGGCCTCAATGCCCATGACGCATCGGTGCTGATCCAGGAGCCGGAAGTCGCCCGCTACTACGAGGACGTGGTCACGGCAGGGGCCGATCCCAAAGTGGCGGCCAACTGGGTCATGGGGGAGGTGCTGGCCGCGTGGAATAGCAGCGGGACGTTCGCGGTAATGCCCGAACGGCTTTCGGACCTCACGGCACTGGTGTCTGCGGGAACGGTGTCACTTCAGGCGGCGCGCCGCATCTACGGCGAGATGTGCACTGCCGACGATACCCCGCGCGCCGTCGCCGACCGACTTGGCCTGGTGCAGGTGCGCGATGAATCGGCATTAACAACATGGATCGACGAGGCGCTCGCGGCGAACCCAGACGAGGTGGCACGCTGGCGAGGCGGGGAGGCAAAACTGGTGGGGTTTTTCGTCGGGCAGGTGATGAAACGCAGCGGCGGCAAGGCCGATCCCAAGGGCATCCAGCCCCTCCTCATGCAGAGGCTCGGATCATGAGCGCAATGAACACGGTCGACGAGATCCGCTTCGCGTTCCCTGCGCTGCGGCGCACCCAGAACGGCGAAGCCGTGGTGTATCTCGATGGGCCTGGAGGGACGCAGGTCCCCAGCGCGGTGGTGGAGGTGATGACCGACTACCTCCTGCACCACAATGCCAACACGCACTGGGTGTATCCCACCAGCGAGGAGACCGATGCACTGCTCCTCGACGCCCGTCACGTCTTCGCCGCGTTCGTCGGCGGTGCGCCCGATGAGATCATCTTCGGCGCCAACATGACGACGCTCACGTTTCATGCCGCCCGGGCGCTGGCTAGATCGTGGCAGCCGGGCGATGAAGTGATCGTCACCGCGCTCGACCACCACGCCAACGTCGCTCCCTGGCAGGCTGTGGCACGGGATTTCGGCATCGTGCTCCGGTGGCTGGAGGTCGATGCCGAGGCGGGTACCCTCCGCCTCGATGACCTGC
The DNA here is from genome assembly GCA_039915685.1 of Gemmatimonadales bacterium. Taxonomy (GTDB): domain Bacteria; phylum Gemmatimonadota; class Gemmatimonadetes; order Gemmatimonadales; family GWC2-71-9; genus Palsa-1233. The sequence goes on from JBDSMU010000024.1 coordinate 6,365, forward strand.
CGCGGTTGTTCACGCCGCGCACCAGGTTGTTGGCAATTGGCGCTGCGTCAAATGCACTCGGAACGGTGTCAGACATTGAAGCCGCAACCACGATGGCGCGGGAGGCCGGCGTACTCAGCTACGTCGATGGCGTGCACTACGCCCCGCACTATCTCCCCGACGTCACGGTGCTCGGCGCCGATTTCTTCGCGTGCAGTGCGTACAAGTTCTACGGCCCTCATATCGGCGTGCTGTGGGGTCGCCGCGAGCTGCTTGATGAGCTCGATGTCCCCAAGCTCGAGCCGGCGCCTGACGCCGCGCCCGATTCATGGGAAACCGGGACCCAGAACCATGAGGGGATCGTGGGCGCGGCTGCAGCGGTGCGTTGGCTCGCGTCGCTCACCCCCATTGCGGCCGAGTCAGGACTCCGGGATGCGTTGGTTGCCAGCTACGCCGCGATGCATGAGCGGGAAGCAGGACTATTCGTGCGGCTCTGGGATGGCTTGTACGACATTCCGGGCGTGCGATGCTTCGGCCCTCCGCCCGACGTGCCCCGCACGGCCACGCTGGCGTTCACGGTCGAAGGGCTGCCGTCCGAAATGGTTGCGCGCGCACTCGCTGCACGCGGCTGTTTTGTGTCCAACGGTGATTTCTACGCGTCGACGATCGCTGATCGACTTGGCGTGGCGGAATCGGGGATGGTGCGGGTTGGAGCGGCGGTCTACACCACGCCCGCGGAGATCGATCGGGTGATCGAGGGCGTGGCAGCGCTGATCGGCGAGGTCTAGCCGGGCCCGCTGCCGTCGGCGGCCGGGTCGATCCCAAACTCCGCATCGGCAACCTGAGCAAGCTCATCGGGGTCGCGGCGCCCGATCCGCCGCACGGCGTCGCGCCGCACCGATTTGCTGCGCAGGATTGCAGCCTCCCCATTCGGGTCCTGCTGGTAGATGTCGGCGTCGTCGTCGGACAGCGCGATCCGGATCGCGCGCGTGGCATTCGCGAGGTATCCCTCGACAGACTCGTCGGTGATGTCCCATCGGCTCTGCTCGGTCGCGACCTGCATTCCCAACTGCCACGGGCGCGAATCGGCCACGCGCACCATTCCCCGGAAGAGGCGACGGTTGGTGCGGACCGAGAAGATCGTCGGCGACAGGATCCGCTCGAGATGGGCATCAGCCGCCCGGTGGTCGAGCCGAATCAGCTCGCGCGCGGCGCGCGGCACCAACCCACCGAGCGCGTTCTCCACCCGGCTCTCCCAATAGGTGTGGCCCATGGTGGTCGTGCTGCTCGTCACCACGAGCTGCCGAGGCACAAAGTGGTTGTGGGCGACGACGTCGGCAGCAAGATGGGCGAGGTACCCCAGCCCGAACGCCTGCATCGCATCACTCTCCGCCTTCGCGTGCACCTCACGACCGACGTGCCAGGCATGGCAGTGCCGGTCGGCGGGGGCATACTTCTTGGCCATCGTGGTGTCGGCGGCGATGCTGCCGTAGAGGAAGTCGTACGGAAAGGCGCGCAACAGGTCGGCAATCGCTGCAGGGAGCAGCTGAAGCGAGCCGAGCACTCGCTCACCCAGGACCACGTGCGTGCCCGGCGTCCACGCGTGCAGTGTATCGGGAAGGATCAGTGCGATGAAGGCGACGAATACCGCCGCCACCAGCTTCGTCACGCGCTGCCGTGCCGTCGCGGCCGTACCAGGCGACTGAGCTGCCCGATCATGCTCGACCCCTCGCGCGCAGTGCGCATGGTGGCCCCGAACTCTATGACGGTTTCCTCGACTTCTTCCTGCACCACTTCCAGCACCGCGTCGAAATCGGCGAGACGGCGCTTGGCGAGGCGCGTCCCCTGTTCGACGTCCTCCCGCAGCCCAGCGGTGAGCCGCACAATTTCGCCGATCTCACCCTTTGCGAGGTCGAGGACGTCCTGACCCTGTTGACCCAGGCGCTTGACCACGCCGAGCGACTCGGCCATCTCGCGGCGCAACCCCTCGAGTTCGAGCGTGAGTGATTCGCTGATCTGGCGAATTTCCCGAAGCGAGAAAAGCGCTGTCACGGCAACGCCCAAGGCGCAGAAGGCAATCACCAACAGCGAGAAAGCGACCATGATCCCGACCCACGATGCGGCCATGCGCACTGCTCCGGTTGGCGTTGGACTGCAATTTAAGACGTTCGTCGCGCTTGCGGGGCCACGTCGCTGCGGCGAGGTTTGGCGGATGCCTCCCCGCTTCATCATCACCGGCGGTCGTCCGCTCTCTGGTACGGTCCGTCCGGCCGGCAACAAGAACGCCGCGCTGCCGGTCATCGCCGCGACGCTGCTGGCCGACGGCCCGGTGGACCTCGGCAACATCCCCCGCATCCGCGATGTCGAGACCTTGCTGGAGTTGCTGGTCGACCTCGGGGCCATGGTGGAGTGGACCGGCACGAACCACCTTCGAATCGACTGTCGCGCCGCCCGACCGAAGCCCCTCGATCCGGTGCTCTGCACCCGGATTCGAGCCTCGATCCTCCTGGCGGGGCCGCTGCTCGCCCGGTTCGGGAAGGTGACCCTCCCTCCACCGGGCGGAGACGTCATCGGACGCCGTCGCGTTGACACCCATTTCCTCGCGCTCGAGCGTCTCGGCGCTCGGGTCACCGTGGGCGAACGGTACGAAATCGAGGGAACGCTCACTGGCGCCGACATCTTCCTCGACGAGCCCAGCGTCACGGGTACCGAGAACGCGCTCATGGCCGCGGTGGCGGCCACCGGCCGCACTGTGTTGCGGAACGCCGCCTCGGAGCCCCACGTGCAGGACACCGCGCGAGCGCTGGTCGCTATGGGCGCCCACATCGACGGGATCGGCAGCAACACTTACACCATCGAGGGGGGCCACCCCCTTGGTGCCGCCACCTACACCATCGGGCCCGACCACATCGAGATCGGTTCCTTCATCGGCCTTGCTGCCGCCACCAACTCGGCGCTCACCATCGACGGAGTGCGTGGCGACGACCTCCACAGCACCCTGATGGGATTCGAGCGTCTCGGCATTTCCACTCGACTCGATGGCGACCAACTCACAATTCCTGCCGACCAGGAACGGCGGATCCGGCCCGACCTCGGTGGACACGTTCCCAAGCTGGAGGACGGCCCGTGGCCGGCGTTCCCGGCCGACGTGATGTCGATCGCATTAGTGACGGCGACGCAATGTGAAGGGATCGTCTTGATGCACGAGAAGATGTTCGAATCCCGCCTCTTCTTCGTCGACAAGCTGATCGGAATGGGAGCGCGCATCGTGCTCTGTGACCCACACCGTGCTGTGATCTCGGGCCCGTCTCGCTTGCGGGGTGGCAAGGTGGAATCGCCCGACATCCGAGCCGGGATGGCGATGGTGATCGCGGCTCTCGCCGCCGAGGGCGAGAGCGTGATCCACAACATCGCGCAGGTCGAGCGCGGGTACGAGCACATTCACGAGCGCCTCTTGGCACTTGGCGCCGGTGTCGAGCGCGCTGACGACTGAAGTCCGTGGTCCTGGTCCGGTCCCAAAGTGGGAGGTCCCGGGCTGGACCGAGCGCTACGGCGTAGTCGCGGGGATCACCGGCCGGGGCGACGGGCCGGTCCCGTTCGATCTCGGCCTGTGGGGCGGGGGCCCGGTCGGCGACACGATGACACGGTGGCGGGCGTTCCGGCGAGATTTCTCCGGCTTTCCGGCCCAGGTGCTGGCCCATCAGATCCACGGCACCCGCGTCCTCTGGCACCACCATGGAGGAGAAGGGTGGACATTGTTGGAAGACGCTGACGGCCACGCCACGGCGTCCGCCGGACTCCTCCTCCTCGTGACCGTCGCCGACTGCATTCCGGTGTTCCTCGTGGCACCTCGACAGGGCGCGGTCGCGCTCCTCCACGCCGGGTGGCGCGGGACTGCGAGCGGAATTCTCGCCCGGGGTGTCGGCATGCTGGTCGACCGAGTCAGCGCCCGCCCCGAAGACCTGGTCTGCCACCTCGGTGTGGGGATATCGGGACGGGGGTACGAGGTTGGCGCCGAGGTGATGGACGGACTCGGGGTCGCGCGCATGGGTGAGGGGCCTTGGCATGTCGACCTTCGCGACGTGCTCAACGACCAGGCCGCCGACCTCGGAATTGGCACGGTGAGCCGGAGCAGATACTGCAGCGCCACCCACGCCTCCTCGTTTTTTTCCCATCGCCGTTCCGGAGGTGCCGATGGCCGCATGGTGGCTTACCTCGGGATCCCGGCGGCGGACTCGCGATAAGTGCGGGGTAGCGGAGTGATTGACTCCCTCCTCTGGCACCCGTATTCTTAGGTGCTGGGGCAACTTGCGTGTGGTTGGCGAGGTGTCGGGTTTCCCCCGACTTTTTTGTTTTCCCCCACCTGGCCGGATCGTGACTGCGGACATGTTGACTGTCGAGGCGCTGCAGACCGCCGTAAGTGCATTGGGATTCGAGCTCGTCGATTGCGAGTTCACGGGTCCCGCCGTGCGCCGGCAGATGAAGCTGCGCATCGACCGGATCGGCGGCAGCGAACCGGGGCACGGTGTCACGTCTGACGACTGCCGGCTCGTTTCGCGCGCGATCGAGAAGGTCGTGGCTGACGGAACGAGTTCCGTGCTCGCAGGGCTCGAGGTATCGTCGCCGGGCGTCGAAAGACCGGTGCGCTTCATCGAGCACTGGCGCCGCTTTATCGGCCGCGATGTGCGGCTTCGCGCTCGCGGGGTGCCCGGATCGGCTGTGGCGCAGATCATCGGCGTGCCTGACGAGACGCATGTTGAATTGCAAATGGGCGACACACGCAAGGTGTGGTCGCTGGACGCGATCAGGGCCGCCACGCTGGTGGTCGACTGGTCAACGCTGGGAATCACCGGGTAGCGGGAGAATTATCGATGGCGACGTCCCCCGACATGATCGCAGCATTCCGCGAACTGTCCAACTCCAAGCAACTCGACCGCTCGGAGCTGATCGACCTGCTGCGCGACGGCATTCACGCGGCGCTCATGAAGAAGTACGGCCCCAACGTTCGGTTCGAGCTCAATGTCGACGAACTGCAGGGCTCGCTGTCGGTGATCCGACTGCGCCAGGTGGTGGAGGCCGTCGAGGATGAAAGCGCCGAGATTGCCGTTGAGGAGGCGCGCTACGAAGACCCAGACTTCCAGCCCGGCGACGTGCTGGAGGAAGAGGTGCCGTTCGAGGCGTTCGGGCGCCTTGCCGTGCAGGCAGCGAAGCAGCGCATCATCCAGCGGGTTCGCGAGGGTGAGCGCAACCGGATTCGCGACGAGTTCACCGACAAGGTTGGTGAGTTGCTGTCGGGCGAGATCCAGCAGGTAGAGCGCGGGAAGTTCGTGATCATGCTGAATCGATTCCGCGAGGCCGAGGCGATCGTCCCGTATCGTGAGCAGAATCACCGCGAACACTTTCATCAGGGCGATCAAATCCGTGCCGTGCTGAAGCGGATCGAGGAAACGCCCAAGGGGCCGCGCCTCATATTGTCGCGCGGTGATCCGCTCTTTGTCGTGGCGTTGTTCAAGCTTGAGGTACCGGAGATCCAGCAACAGATCGTCGAGGTTCGCGGCATCGCCCGCGAGGTTGGCAGTCGGACCAAGGTTGCGGTGATCTCGCGCGACGATGCGATCGATCCCGTTGGCGCGTGTGTCGGCCTCAAGGGCTCCCGCGTACAGGCGGTCGTCAATGAACTTGGCGGCGAGCGAATTGACATCGTGCCGTGGTCCCCCGATCCCGAGCGCTTCGCGCGCCTGGCGCTGGCCCCCGCTCGAGTTGCCAAGGTCTTCTCTGATCCCGCCACCCGCACCATCCAGGCGGTGGTCGATGAGGATCAGCTTTCGCTTGCCATCGGTCGGAACGGACAGAACGTACGGCTTGCCAGCGAGCTGACGGGCTGGAAAATCGATCTCTACTCGAGCCGTGAATGGATGGAGCGCGGCGCCGATGGACCGCTCTTCGCGCCGGTCGCTGGTGAGGACGACGCGGAAGCTCGTGTGCCCTTGGCGCAGCTCGAGGGCCTTTCCGAGGAACTCGTCGGGATCCTCGATCAGGCTGGTTTCACGACGCTGAACGATGTGCTCGATTTCGACGGTGAGGAGATCGCGCGGATTCCAGGCATGACCCAGGGAACCGCGGAGGAGATGCTCCGCTTCCTCGCCGACCTTACCGAGGACGAGCCCGACGCGGATGAGCGGCAGGCCGACCCGGATGCGGATGGCGCAGAGGTGCCCAGTCCGGTGACCGACGCCGCGTCGCCGGCCGAGACGGTCGAGGCGCCGCCGGCCGCGTGAACCACGACCCGTTGCTCGGCCTGCTGGGCTTGGGCGCGCGGGCCGGCCGCGTGACGATGGGCGTCGACGGGACGCGCGCAGCGCTGCAGCGCGACGAATGCCGGCTGGTGGTGCTGGCGTCAGATGCGTCGCCCAGAGCGATCGAAAAAGTGGTGCGCCTGGCGCGCGCCAAGGGTGCCACGCTCCTCACGGGGCCGGTGGCAGAAACGTTGGGAAATCGAATGGGCCGGCCTCCGATGATGGTGGCAGGCGTGAAAGATCGGGCGCTCGCGCGTGGCATTCTCGCCGCCGTGCATGCCGTGACGGGACCAGACGGAGGCTAGTGAGTGGTTAAGAGTCGAGTGCACGACCTCGCCGCGGAATTCGGCGTTCCCGTGGAGCAATTGATGGGCACGCTCCGCGAGATGAACATCTTCGTGCGCAGTCACATGTCCGCGCTGGAGCCCGACCAGGTGTCCGCGGTCCGGGTTCGCTGGGAGCGCGAGAAGCGCAAGGCCGCCGAGCCAGCCACGGCCCGCAAGGGACGTCGCAAGGCCGTGGCCCCCGCCACGCCTGCTCCTGCGCAAGTCGATGCAAAGCCAGCCCGCCGTCGCCGCACAGCCGCCGAAGTCGCCGACCAGGAAGCCAAGGCTGCGGAAGAGGCCGAGCACGAGGCCGCCAATCCGTCCTTCGATCCCGAAAAACCGGTCACCTTCGAGGAGCAGCCCACCGAGGCGAAGCAGACGCTCTCGCTCGAGGAACGGGCGAAGATGCTTTTCAAGGATCTCCCGGCGATGGCATCGGACGAGCAGGCAGAGGACGTCAACGCCGAAACCGCTGCTGCCGCGCCATCACCCGATGCAGCTGAGGACGCTGACACTGCGCCTGCGCCGGCGCCAGTGCTCAAGTTACCGCCGATCCCGCCACGCCCGCCGCGCCCTACGCTGGCGCCACGGACAGCTGCCCCGACGCCCGCCGCGTCCAGCGGCACGCCGGCCAAGAAGCCGTTCATCCCGCCACGGGTACAGCGCCCCGCTCCCGCTGCCACAGGCGGCGGCCGCAGTGGCCCACCGCGCGGTGGGCCGGGCGGTCCGCGTCCGGTTTTCTCGTCGAGCACTCCGCAGCCGCCGCGCCCTGCGTCGGGCGGTTCGGGTGGGCCGCCACGGCCGGCCTTCGGTCCCGACGCTCAGCCCGGCGGGGGTCGCAAGAAGGGGAAGAAGGGAAAGAAGAGCTTCGTCGATCAGGATCAGGTGCAGGCCAACATCCTGAAGACATTGCACGGGATGAACAAGGGCGCGCCGACCCGCAAGAAATCCCGCGGCGACGAGCCCTCGTATCGCGACATCATCGCCACCCGGACGGCCGAGGAGAAGGCGCGCGAGAAGACCCGGATCCGCGTCAATGAGTTCATCTCGGTGGCGGAACTCGCTGACCTGATGAAGATCCCCGCCAACCAGATCGTTGCGTTCGCATTCAAGGAACTCGGCCTGATGGTGACGGTGAACCAGCGGCTCGACTTCGACCAGATCGAGTTGATCGCGTCTGAGTTCGGGTTCGAAGCGCTGAAGGAAGAGGAGTATCAGGCCGACATCGAGGTCGTCGACGACGAAGAGCAGGGCGATCAGGTTCCGCGTCCCGCGGTGGTCACCATCATGGGCCATGTCGACCACGGGAAGACGTCGCTCCTCGACTACATCCGCAAGGAGAACGTCGTCGCCGGCGAGGCCGGCGGCATCACGCAGCACATCGGCGCCTACCACATCGCGCTGCCCGGTGACAAGTCGATCACCTTCCTCGACACCCCTGGGCACCAGGCGTTCACCGCCATGCGCGCCCGCGGCGCCCAGGTCACCGATATTGTCGTGCTCGTGGTCGCCGCCGACGATCAGGTCATGCCGCAGACGATCGAGGCGATTTCGCACGCGAAGAACGCTGGCGTGCCGATCGTCGTCGCTGTCAACAAGATCGACCTGCCGGCGGCCAACCCCGAGAAGGTCAAGCAGGATCTGCTGCAGCACAGCGTGGTGCTCGAGGAATTCGGTGGTACCGTGCTTCACTCGATGATTTCCGCGAAGAAGGGCACCGGCGTCCCGGAGCTGCTCGAGCAGATCCTGCTGCAGGCGGAAATCCTGGAACTCACCACCAACGACGCCGCGCGCACCCAGGGCTCGGTGATCGAGGCGAGTCTCGATGCCGGCAAGGGCCCGCTCGCGACGATTCTGGTGCAGAAGGGTTCGCTCCGCGTCGGTGACAACTTCATCTGCGGCAAGTTCTCCGGTCGTGTGCGCGCACTGTTCGATGAACGCGGGCGCAACATCAAATCGGTCGGCCCCTCGATGCCGGTGCAGGTACTTGGTTTCGACGGTGTCCCGTCGGCAGGCGACACCTTTCTGGTTGTGGCCGATGCGGTCGAGGCGCGGGACATCGCGCAGAAGCGCCAGCGTCTCGAACGTGAGGCGCAGAACCGCCGCTCGGCGCGCGGCGGCACCCTTGAGGACATTTCGCGGGCGCTCAAGGAAGGCGCAGTCACGCAGCTGCGGATCATCATCAAGGCCGATCAGGGCGGTCCGGCCGAGGCACTGGCCGACTCGCTCGCGGCACTCGGTACCGGCGAGGTGCGGGTCGATATCGTCCACCGAGGTGTTGGCCAGATCAGCGAGAGCGATGTCCTGCTCGCCAAGGCATCAGGCGCGATCATTCTCGGCTTCCATGTGCGGCCCGACGCCAATGCACGCGCGGCGGCGGAGCGGGAGGGTGTCGATGTGCGCACCTATCGCATCATCTACGAAGCCGTGGACGACGTGAAGCTGGCGCTCGAGGGCCTCCTCAAGCCCGAGGAGAAGGAGACCATCCTCGGCGAGGCCGAGGTGATGGAGATCTTCAAGGTCACCAAGGTCGGCACCATCGCCGGCAGCATCGTGCGCAGCGGCGTGATCACTCGGCCCGCACGGGTGCGGGTGCTGCGTGACGGTGCCACGGTGTATACCGGTAATGTCTCGTCGCTCAAGCGGTTCAAGGACGACGCGAAGGAAGTCAAGGAAGGACTGGAGTGCGGTATCGGTGTCGAGAACTTCAACGACGTCAAGGTCGGCGACCGGATCGAGGCGTTCCGCGTCGAGGAAGTGAAGCGCACCCTGGCGGCGTCGGCGGCGGCGCAACAGCAGGCCTGACGGATGGCCGGCAAGAGTTCATCGCGACGGCCGGAGCAGGTGGCCGAGACCATACGGGCAGTTCTCGCTGAGGCGCTATTGCGCGGCGAAGTGCGGGACCCGCGAGTCGGGCTCGTGACGGTGAGCGCGGTCGACGTGACCCGTGACCTCTCACACGCCACGATCATCGTGGTGCCGCACGGTGATGATGCGGCGCGCGAGGAAGCACTGGAAGGTTTGATCAGCGCCGCTGGATACCTGCGACGGTTCGTCGCAAAGACGCTGACGACCCGAATCGTGCCCGCGCTGCATTTCCAGCTCGATCGAGGGTTCGAACACGCGAAGCGGATGGACGAACTGCTTGCGGGGTTGCGCGATGAGGAGGAAGCCCCCTGATCGGCGGGCTGCTGATTGACAAGCCAGCCGGATGGACGTCGCATGATGTGGTGGCCGTGATCCGGCGACAGTTGGGGACCCGAAGCGTTGGGCATGCCGGAACGCTCGATCCATTTGCCACGGGATTGCTGGTGGTGCTGGTCGGCCGGGCAACTCGACTCGCACGGTTCGTCGAGGCGATGACCAAGCGCTACGACGCTGTCGTCAGGCTCGGCGCGGTGACGGACACCGACGACCTCACCGGGACGGTGACAGAGCAGTGGGATGGCACCGCGTGGCCGACGAAGGGAGTTGTTGACGAGGCTCTGCAGGCGTTCGTGGGCGAGTCCCTGCAACGTCCGCCGGCATACTCGGCGAAACAGGTTGATGGCGTGCGCAGTCACGCGCTTGCCCGCGCCGGGATTGCCGTCGAACTCGCGCCGGTTGTCGTTCGGGTGGATGAGATGGTGTTGCGGGATTTCGCACCACCCGACGTGTCGTTCACCGCCACCGTCGGCCGCGGCACATATGTTCGCGCGATTGCCCGCGACCTGGGCGAGCACCTCGGCACAGGTGCGCACTGCACGGTGCTTCGCCGCACCGCGACCGGCGGATTCGATGTGGCCCGCGCGATCGCGCCGCACCACGCCAGCGCTGCATGGCTGATGCCGCCCGCCGCGGTGGTGCCGCACCTGTCGCGGCGCGTTCTTACCGGCGATGAGCTTCGAGCCGTCGGATTCGGGCGGGCCGTGCCGATTGCGCCAGAGCTCCGGGGAACGATCGCGCTGGTGGCTGATGACGGGCGGCTGGTCGCGGTGGCCGATGCGCGCGACGATGAGCTGGCACACCCGGTGGTCGTGCTCGAGCCCGCCGCGTGACACCAGCCGGCGTCGGACCGGCCGGCAGCATCGTGACCGTTGGCACATTCGACGGCGTGCATTGCGGGCATCGCGCGGTGCTGGAGGAGATCGCGGGGCGGGCGCGCGAGGCAGGGCGGTCCAGCGTATTGGTGACGTTCGAGCCGCATCCGCTCGCGGTGGTGAACCCTGCGGCCGCGCCGCCGCGACTCACCACCGCCCACGAGCGGCTTGAAGTGCTCGCGACAAGCGAGCTTGACCGGGTGGTGCAGCTGCGGTTTGACCGTGCGATGGCTGCGATGGGCCCGGAGCAGTTCGTGGATGAAGTGCTGATCGCGCGATGCGACATGCGCGAATTGGTAATCGGCCACGACCACGGCTTCGGGAAAGGGCGTCAGGGCGACGTGACGACGCTGCAGGAACTGGGGGCAGCGCGAGGCTTCGGAGTCGACGTGGTGGACGCGGTGGTGGCAGGCGGTGGTACGGTGTCGAGCACGGCGATCCGCCGCGCGATCGCTGGCGGTGATCTTGCTGGCGCTGCCCGACAACTCGGCCGTGCCTACTCGGTGAGCGGTACGGTGCAGCACGGCGCAGGGCGCGGGCGCACGATTGGCGTGCCGACGCTCAATCTGGGCGCAGCCCCGGACAAGCTCCTGCCGCCCGACGGTGTCTATGCCGTGATCGCGGACACCCCCGCCGGACGTTTTGGCGGGATGATGAATCAGGGTCACCGGCCGACGTTCGATGATGGCCAGCGACTGCTTGAGGTCCACCTCTTCGGGTTTGAGGGCGACCTGTACGATCGATCGGTGCGGGTCGCGTGGGTGGCGCCGATTCGGGGAATCCGTCGCTTCGCCGATGCGACGGCGCTCCGCCAGCAGCTTGAGCAGGATGCAGTTCGCGCGCGCGCCGCACTGGCCGTTGCGCACCCGGACCTTGCTGCGCCCTCAGGGCGCCACGAGTGAAGATGTCGAGTTCGATTCGCAATCGCCTGATCCTGATCGCCGCTCTGGTGCTGGGATCGATCATCGCCCTCATCCCGCGCAATCGCGTCGAGCGCATCAGCGTCAATGGTGTGCTGAGCGACGTGACGGTGCGTCGGGTTCCCCTGAAACTTGGCCTCGATCTCCAGGGCGGGATGCATCTCGAACTGGGACTCGACGAGTCGCAGAAGGTGTCAACTGACCCCGCACGCGACATCGGTCTGGCGCTCACTATTTTACGCAAGCGCATGGATGAGTTCGGCGTTACTGAGCCGCTGGTGCAACAGTCCGGGAGCGACCGGATCGTGGTCGAGCTCGCCGGAATCACCGAGCCCGGTCGCGCCAAGGACATCGTCACCAAGAACGCCTTTCTCGAGTTCCGGCTCACCGACAAGACCAACGCGCTCGAAGCCGCGTTGCCCGCGATGGACCGCGCGCTTGGCCAGCTCGGTGTCAAGCTGGGCGCCGATGTTGCGCCCTCGGGTGTCGCGGCGATCCTCGGAGGCAAGTCGACGGACTCGACCGCTGTCGACTCCACCGGTGCGGCGCTCGCCCCGGCGGGCCGCCTGCTGCAGGACATGATCCAGCCGTCGGCCGGGCCCGGAGGGTCGACGCCTGGTGAGTACATGGTGTCTGAAGCGGCCTATCTCCGCGTCGATTCGCTGATCAACCTCCCCGATGTGCAGCGCGTCTGGCCGCGGGGCTACGACCTGCGCTGGTCGCGAGTCGCCGAGGCCGTCGGCGCGGAGCAAGTGCGCCAGCTCTACGTGCTGGAAAAGGAGCCGATGATCACCGGGCAAAACCTGACCTCGGCCGCAGCGCAGATCGACCCCGTGAACAACCAGCCAATGGTGGTGTTCGAGCTTGACCGGGCGGGAGCCCGGCGGTTCGGTACCGAGACAGCGCGTCACACCGGCGACTTCATGGCGATCGTGCTCGACGGGCGAGTGCAGGGTCGGCCGCCCCGCATCAACTCTCGGATTGATCGCCGCGGACAGATCACGCTCGGCAATCAGTCGATCCAGGAAGCGCAGGACCTCGCGCTCACCCTCGAGGCCGGCGCGCTCCCTGTGCCGCTGAAGGTGCTGCAGCAAGGCACAGTCGGTCCTACCCTCGGCGCAGACTCGATCCGGCACGGGCTAACCGCCGGCCTGGTCGGGACGTTACTCGTCGTCCTCATCATGATCGGGTACTACCGCTTTGCCGGGGTGCTCGCCGTCGCCGGCCTCGCGCTCTACATCCTCTTCACCCTCGGCGCTCTGGCCTCCCTCGATGCCACGCTCACGTTGCCGGGTCTCGCCGGGCTGGTGCTGTCGATCGGTATCGCCGTCGACGCCAACGTGCTGATCTTCGAGCGCATCCGCGAAGAGCTCGCCTTGGGCAAGACACCGCGCCTCGCGGCGGACGAAGGTTTCCACCGCGCGATGAACGCGATCGTTGACTCCAATGTGAGCACGATCATCACCGCCTTGCTGCTGTTCCAATTCGGCACCGGCCCGGTTCGCGGCTTCGCCGTCACCCTCATCGTCGGCACCCTGGCCTCGATGGTCTCGGCGATCTTCGTGGTACGCACCTTCTTTCTGCTGTGGCTGTCCAGGCGGACATCGACGGCGGAGCTGAGCATCTGACATGCGGACACTCTTCACGAACACCAATATCGATTTCGTCGGTGTACGGCGCTACGCATTCATCATTACCGGGATCATTTTCATCCCCGGATTGATCCTGATGATGGTGCGAGGACTCAATTACAGCGTCGAATTCACCGGCGGCACCAAGGTGCAGGTGTCGACCACCGCACCGATCAACATTGCGCAGATACGCACCGGGCTCGCTGCCGAAGGGATCAACAACGCCGAAATCCAACAGTTCGGCGGCGAGAATACGTTCGTGGTGCGTGCCCGGACCGCGAAAGAGGGCTCGGACGCTGATGACACCGAGGCCACCACCACCGCCGTCACCAAGGCGCTGGACACGGTTGTCGGCCAGGGCGCGTACGTCATCGACAACAGTGAAGGCGTCGGTCCCAAGGTCGGCAGCGAACTGCGCACCAAGGCGCTTACCGCCATTTTGCTCGCGTTCGCCGCGGTGCTCGCGTATCTGGCGTACCGGTTTGAGTGGCGCTTCGGCGCCGCGGCGATCATCGCCACGGCACACGACATCCTAGGCACCGTGATCTTCATTTCGTTCATGAACCTCGAGGTGTCGCTGGTGGTCGTCGGTGGCGTCCTCTCGGTCCTCGGCCTCTCCATGAACGAAACAATCATCATCTTCGATCGCGTGCGCGAGAACGAACACCGACGAGTGCCGGGCGATCTGGCCACAGTGCTGAATCGGTCGATCAATGAAACGCTGCCGCGCACCGTGCTGACCCACGGGACGTCGCTCGCCACGATGCTCACCCTGATCATCTTCGGCGGCGCTGTCATCCGGCCGTTCGCCCTCGTGATGTTCTGGGGCGTATTCACCGGCATCTTCTCATCGATGTACATCGCCCCGGCGGTGCTCATGTACATCCGCAAGCGCTGGCCGGCGCAGGCGATCACCGTTCGCGCCCGTACCCCCAAGGTGGCCCCGGCGAGGCGGTAGACGCGGCGAGTCGGCAATGCTGATCGACACCCATTGCCACCTCGGCGACCCGGCGTTCGATGCCGACCGAGATCGGGCAGTGGAGGCGATGCACCGCGCTGGCGTGGCCCGCGCGGTGGTGATCGAAAGCATACTGGGGAACGCGCCCACCACGCTCGGGTGGCTGGCGCGTCATCCCGGGCTCGTGCTCGCCACGGGATGCCATCCGCACGAGGCGTCGCGCTGGTCGAATAATACGGCCGCAGCGGTGCACGGGCTGTGGGCAGAACCGTTGGTACGGGCCGCCGGCGAGATGGGTCTTGACTACCACTATGATCACTCACCGCGCCACGTGCAGCAGCGAGCGTTCGACGAACAAGCAGGCCTCGCGGTCGAGGCTGGCTTGCCGATCGTCATCCACGCGCGCGAAGCCGACGACGATGTCGTCGCGATCCTTCGGGGCCATCCCGATGCCACCGTGATCCTGCACTCTTTTTCGAGCGGTCCCGCGCTGCGCGACGCCGGCCTTGACGCGGGTTGGTACTTCTCCTTCAGCGGCATGGTCACGTTCCGGTCTTGGTCGCAGGGAGACACCGTGCGCGCGGTGCCGGCCGACCGTCTCCTGGTCGAGACCGATTCCCCGTATCTGGCACCCGTGCCGCACCGCGGCCAGCGCAATCAGCCCGCGTATGTGCGCGAGGTGGTCCACGGCGTGGCCGCGCTGCGCGCTGAATCGGTTGAGCAGGTGATCGCTTCGACTGGCGCCAATGCGACCAGACTCTTCTGGCCCAACGATCCTGACCCCGTTCCGGAGCAATAGATTGATGGAATTCATCGCAACGTCCGACGCCCCGCAGGCCATCGGTCCCTACTCGCAGGCCGTTCGCAACGGCTCGATGCTGTACACGGCAGGCCAGATAGCGCTCGATCCCGCAACGATGGAGATCGTTGCGGGCGGCATCACGGCTGAAACCGAACAGGTGATGCGCAATCTTGCGGCGGTGCTCCGTGAGGCCGGCCTCGGCCTTGAGCACGTCCTCAAAACCACGGTCTTCCTCGCTGACATGCAAGAATTCGCGGCGATGAATGAGGTGTATGCACGTCACTTCGGTGACCATCGGCCGGCGCGCTCCACCGTGTCGGTGCTCGGCCTTCCCAAGGGGGTCCGGGTCGAGATCGACCTGGTGGCGGCCGGTTGAGCAAGGCGGGAGACCACTCGTCATGATCCTTGGGAAGCGCACGTCGCGGCGCCATCTTCGAGGGATGATTCATCGTCTCCTCGTGGCGCTTGTCGTGATCGGGCTTCCCACCACCGCGATCGCCCAGGACAGCGCCGGGGTGCGTCCCGGGCGGCTTCCCGCCCGCGCTGTGGCGCCAACCCGGCCCGCGCCGCTCAACTATTTCCTTCGCTCGCTGGCCGTCCCGGGGTGGGGGCAGGCCTCGCTCAACCGAAAACTGACGGGCGGGATGTTCATCGCGTTCGAGGGGCTCGCCCTCGCGATGGCGTTCAAGGCGAGTCACGAGCTCGCCTACCTTGAGGCGACCAACTCGGAGCGCGTCGAGGGGAAGCGTCAGGAGCGCCAGGACTGGTTCGTGCTTGTCGCGGTCAACCATCTCTTTAGCGGTCTCGAGGCGTACGTGGCCGCCAACCTTTATGACTTTCCGGCGGACCTCCGCATGCGCGCACTCCCCAATGGTCGCACGGGTGTGCAACTCACCATGCCGATGCCGCACCAATGAGCAGTGCCCCGATCGGGATCTTTGACTCGGGGATCGGAGGGCTCACGGTGGCCCGCACCATCCACGAGCTGCTGCCCAACGAGTCGACTATCTACCTGGGTGACACCGCGCGCGTGCCGTACGGCCCGAAATCGCCGGAAACGGTCCAGCGATACAGCCGCGAGATCGTAGACTGGCTGTCCCGAGAGGGGGTGAAAGCCGTGGTCGTCGCGTGCAACACCGCTACCGCGCACGCCCTGCCGGCGCTTCGTGAGCGGCTCGCCATGCCAGTGGTCGGCGTGATCGAACCCGGTGCCCGCGCGGCCGCCCTGACCACCGCCCGGGGCACTGTAGGCGTGATCGGCACGGCAGGCACGATTTCATCCGGCGCCTATCGCCGGGCCCTCGAATTGGAGCTGCCGGGTGCGCGGATCGTCGAGCGGGCCTGCCCGCTCTTCGTGCCGCTTGTCGAGGAGGGATGGCTCTCTCACCCCGCAACACGCGCCGTGGCTGAGGAGTACCTCGCCGACGTCCGCGCGGCTGGTGTCGACGTATTGGTGCTGGGATGCACCCACTATCCACTGCTCAAGCCGCTGATCGGTGATGTGATGGGATGTGGCACCGTGTTGATCGACAGCGCGTACGAAACCGCACGCGAATTGGTGGGCGTGCTGCAGCACCACGGGATCGCGGCGTCGCCGGATGCCGTGGTGACGCACCGTTATGTGGTGACCGATGATATTGAACGGTTCGAGCGTGTTGGTGCCGTGTTCCTCGGCAAGCCGCTAACCGGCGTCGAGCACGTAAACGTCGAAGCCGTGGTCATCAACGCCCCGTAACGGGCTGCGGGCTAGTCGAATGTCCGAAGCTCGGCGCCGCGGTCGTCGAGAGTGCCGTAGCGGTGTCCATCAACCCATGCACCGGGGTTGAGGTACCACTGGCCCGGTGACACTTCGCGGGCGGCTGGGCGGTGGGTGTGGCCCATGATCACGGTGTCGACGTCTGGATCACGGGCCAGCGCCTGCTCCGCCCATTTATCCTGTCGCGTCGCCGCGGCCGCGAGCACTTCGGGATGGGCCTCGCCGTGGCCCAGCGAATGGCCCATGTGGTCGGCGATTCGAAAGCCCAGGTCGGGGTGGAGGAGGCGGTAGGCGCCGATCACCAGCGGAGAACTGGTCAGCCTGTGCATCACGCCGGCGCCCCAGCGTTCTTCGTGGAGTCCATCACCATGCACCGCCAGCACGTGCCGGTGTCCGACCTGGAAACGCAACTCGTGGGGGTGAAAACGGATCCCGGCCTCCCGTTCCCAGAAGGCGTCGCCCCAGCGGTCGTGGTTGCCACCGATCATGAGAACCGGGGTGGATCGGGCGAGATGCGTCAGCGCCGCCGTCACGCGGAAGTTGCGTCGAGGAATCAGGCGCCGATAGCTGAACCAGTAGTCGTAGATGTCGCCGGCGAGCAGGAGTGAGTCGCCGAGTGACGGCACAGCATCGAGGAATGCGAGCAGTGCATCTTCGGTCGATGGTGGCGCAGCGCCCAGGTGGGCGTCGGCTACCACGAGGAGTCGATGTCCAATCACGCGGGGAATTTGGAGCATGGCGCCGTTGCAGGCAACAGACTACCAGATCACGACGATCCGTCGGCGGGTTGACTACTCCGAGACCGACCAGATGGGAGTTGTGTATCACGCCCGCTATCTCGTCTGGCTGGATGTGGCAAGAACCGAGCACCTCCGTACCACGGGAATCTCGTACCGCGATCTCGAGACACTCGGCATTCGCATGATGGTGTCGGACCTCAGGATCCGGTACCGGCGAGCCGCCCGATATGACGATCTGATCAGGGTTCGAGCCTGGGTTCGCGACCGCGCCTCCCGCCGAGTCACTTTCGGCTACGCGGTGGAGCACGACGAGACCGATACCGTGCTGGCGACGGCTACGACCGAACTCCTGGTCATGGATGAGCGTTTCTCGTATTCGCGCCTGCCCGAGGAGATCGCCTCGCGCCTGGTGCCCACACCAGACCCGGTGCGACTCTGATGAAACCAGCGTGGATCCTGCTCGCAGGCGTGCTTGTCGCTCCTGCATCGGCTCCTGCGGTCCTGGCCCAGGATCGGGCGACAGTGGAGGCCATCGCGCAGATTCTCATGGCTGAGGATCGGCGGCAGTTTGACGCAGTGATCTTCGAGCGCTCGCTGGCAAATCCCGATCTGACGGTGCGCCGTGCGGCCGCCCTGGCCATCGGACGAATCGGCAGCCACGATGGCACGGCGCTGCTCATTCCGCTCCTGTCCGCGCCTGAGCGTGACGTGTATCCCGATGTCTTCTTCGCCCTCGGCCTGTTGCGCGACAGCGCGGCGGTGCCGGCGATCATTCGTCGCCTGCGCGCCCCTGACTCATTGGACGCGTTGTCGGCGTCGGAAGCGGTGACCGCCCTGGCGAAGATCGGTACGCCGGCTGCGGCACGGTTTATCGGCGACCTCATTGCTTCGGGTGGTGATTTCCCGCGGGGGCGACGCGAACTGATGGTGGCTTCGGCGATTCTCGAGTCCCGCAGGCTCGGCGGGCTGGCTCCGGTCGCCGCCCTCACGCCCTTTGCCTTCGACGAAAATGTCGACCTTCGCTGGCGCGCCGTGTACGCACTGGGCCGACTTTCTGCCGTCGGTGGTGGCGATGCGGTGCTGCGGGCCGCGCGTGACGCCTCGCCGTTGATCAGGGAGACGGCTGCACGTTCGCTCACACGGCGCTTTGCTGACACTACCGGCCTCGCCCCGGCAGCCGTCCAGACCGAGCTCATCCGTGCGTTCGATGACGACAATGCGGGGGTCCGTATCAACGCCTTGGGCGCTGCGGCAACGTGGCGCGATTCGGCGTTCACCTCCCGTGCCCTCATCCTGCTGCGCGATCCCGACCAGAACGTACGAGTCGCGGCCGCCGCCGCGCTCGGCGAGTTTGGTGGACGAAGCGCCGCGACCGAACTCGATTCCACGTTGTCACGCCGCGATGGGACCTGGGCGCTGAAGCGCGCGGCGCTCCTCGGGCTCGCCCGGCTTGACGCCGCACGGTTCGCCGTGCGCGCGGGCGAATGGGCCCGATCGTCAGATTGGCGCGATCGTGCCGTGGCACTCGCTGGTTGGGCGGTCGTGAAGCCGGAAGACTCGTCACCATTCACGATCGGCCTCGTTGACCCCGAACCACGAGTGGGTGCCGCGGCGCTTGCCGCGTGGCGCACGGCGCGTGGCGGTACCGACTCGACGGTGGGTGCGGCAGCGCGTCAGCGGCTCCGCGACCCCAGCCCGTATCTGCGGGGCGCCGCCGTGAGCGTGGTTGCGGGCGATCCCGTGCCAAACGATGCTCCCCTGCTGATATCAGCATGGACGCTGTCCGCGTCCGACCCCGATCCCGACACCCGTCTTGCAATCCTCCGGGCGCTGGCTGCGCTCGGGCGCCGCGATCCCGCGCTGATCGATCGTGTCGGACCAGCGTTCCTCGCCCGCCCCGACGACGAACTGCTGCGCGCCGCCGCTGAAACATCCTGGCCACAACTCGCGACCCGGTGGGGGCCGGCCTGGCCGGTGGCGAGTCGCCGAACCCTCGACGATTACCGCTCCGTGGTGCAGGGCGTGATGCTCAGCCGGGACAACGTGTCGGTGACCATCGATGTCGAGGGGCGGGGAAGTGTCGAGGTCGAGCTGCTCGGACGCCACGCACCGCTGACCGTTGCCAATTTCCTCCGCCTTGTCGATCAGCGCTATTTCGACGGCAACCGGTGGCACCGAGTTGTCCCGAACTTCGTGGTCCAGGACGGCGACCGCACCGGGACGGGGAGTGGCGGACCCGGGTGGGCGATTCGCGACGAGATCAACCGCCTGCGCTACGATGTCCCGATGCTCGGTATGGCGCTTTCGGGTCCAGACACCGGGGGGAGCCAGTGGTTCATCAACCTGTCGCCACAGCCTCACCTCGACGGGACGTACACGATTTTCGGTCGGGTCACCGGTAGCTACAACGGCCTCCGCAGGATCACGCAGGGAGATGTCATCCGATCGATCCGCCGTTCCCGGGCCGGGTGAGTACCTTTCTGCGGATGCGACGTGCGATTGTTCCGGCCACGCTGGCTGCCTCGATCCTGACTGGCTGTGGCGGCTTTCCCGCGCCCCAGCAGCCCGCCCCCGCTGCCTATGCTCGTTCAAGCGCCGGCGCGGCGTCGGCATGGGCGACGAACCACCAACTGACCGGTCGGTCACTGCTGCGCTTCAAGTGGCAGTACCGCGACGAACGCTCGAGCGCTGGCGGGAGCGGTTCGATCCGCCTCACCGCTCCCGATTCACTCCGGCTCGACTTTCGAGGCCCGCTGGGCTCCGGCCGCGGCGCCGCCGCGGTGATCGGATCGAGAACCCTCTGGGCTGATCCTCAGGACGATGTCGACAAGTTCGTCCCTAATTTTCACCTGCTCTGGGGTATGCTCGGCGTGGTGCTCGACCCGCAGTCCAGCGACATCATCGAGACAGCGGACGACGGTCGGGTCACCGCTTGGCGCTACATCTCGGGCACCGACACCGTCGACTATCTCCGCACCCGGACCGGCCCGCCGCAGCTCCTCACCGATGTGCGCCACCAAGGGAAGCGCGTCGGCCGCGCGCTCACGAACTTTGATGCAAGCGGGCGCCCGGTCTCGGTTCGTCTCGACGTCCCGTCCGCTCCGGCCCGCCTCGACCTGACTTTTACCGCGGTGACGGTCCCCGATGCCCACCCCGACGGAACCTGGGATGCACCACGTAGCGATCCGTAGCGCGATCGGCGCACTGCTCCTCGCGGGCTGCTCGTTCGGCTTCACGGGTGGCGGGCTTCCGCCAGCCATCCGGACCGTAGCGATCACCCCGTTCGAGAACGACACCTCGGATCCGACCATCGCCCAACAGGTCGACCTCGCCGTGCGGGAGGCGATGCAGCGACGACTCGGCCTCCGTTCGGCGGCCGAATCGCAGGCCGATGCTGTGGTGCGGGGGCGGATCACCCGATACCTCCCCGATGAACCGCTCGCGTACACCGGAACTCCGTCCACCAATCCTGGCCGATCGACCAACACCGTGCAGGTCACCAAGCGGCAGGTGCAGGTGACGATCGACATCGAAATCGTCGAGCAGGAGTCGGGACGCACGCTCTGGATTCGCCGCGCACTTACCCGGAGCGGCGAGTATGATCCGGGGCGGGAGGCCGAGGGACGGCGCAAGGCCCTGCAGTTGCTGGTCAACGACATCGTCGACGGAGCTCAATCGCAATGGTGAACAATCGTCGCGGGAGCGGTTCGCTGGGTTGTTTATCCTCGATCCTCATCCTTATCGTCGTGCTTTACGTTGCGGTGCTTTTCGGTGAACCGTGGATGCGCTATCGACAGTACCAGGACCAGATGAAGACGTCGGCGCGGTTCGCCGTATCGATCCCGGACTCCGTGATCCGGGTGCGCCTTGTCTCGCTCGTCGATTCGCTCGGGTTGCCCAATCGCGCCAAACGCCTGAAGATCGACCGGAACAAGGCCCGCCAGCGGATCCGCATCAGCGCGAGCTACGAGGAGACGATCAAGATTCCCATCCTCGGCGAGAGGGTGTGGAAGTTCAACCCGAAGGCCGAGGAACGACTCTGAGCACGGGCGCCAGCGCCGCGAAGGTTCGCGCTGCGGACGAAGCGGTGACGTGGCGAGTCGGGGCACCTGGGCCGGTGGTATTCACCAACGGTGTATTCGACCTGCTGCATGTCGGTCACATTGCCGTGCTCGAAACCGCCGCGTCCTTCGGCGGTTCGCTGGTCGTGGGTGTCAATGACGATGCATCGGCGCGACGCCTCGGCAAGGGCGCTGATCGTCCGGTCGTGGCGGCCGCCGATCGTGCACGCATCATCGCCGCACTGGCCTGTGTCGATTGCGTCGTTCTCTTCGGCGACGAGACGCCGCTCGCGCTTGTCGAGGCGCTGCAGCCAGACGTGATCGTGAAGGGCGGCGACTACCTGCCGGACACGGTGGTCGGCGCCGACATTGTTCGCAAGCGCGGCGGTCGGGTTGAAATTGTCCCGCTTCTTGCCGGCCATTCCACCACACGCATCGTGGAGCGTCTTCGTGGCACGTCCTGATGGTCGCACACCCTCCCAGCTCCGTCCCACCGTCCTCGAGCGCAACGCCAATCCGTATGCAGAGGGCTCGTGCCTGGTGAGGATAGGCGGAACGCTGGTGCATTGTACCGCGAGCGTCGAGCCGGGGGTGCCGCCGTTCCGGAAGGGCAGCGGAAAAGGTTGGGTCACGGCAGAGTACGCGATGTTGCCTCGCGCCACGGAGACCCGCAGCAATCGCGAACGGCACGGGCCCGGCGGCCGGACGCATGAGATTCAGCGATTGATCGGCCGGTCGTTGCGCGCGTCGATGGGAACGATGGAGTTCGGCGAATACACCATCAAGGTCGATTGTGACGTGCTCACCGCCGACGGCGGTACCCGCTGCGCCAGCATCACCGGTGCGTGCGTGGCGCTGCACGACGCGTGTGAGTGGCTGGCGGGGCAGACCGGTGGCAATTCGCCGTTCGGGCGGCTGGTGGCAGCCGTGTCCGTCGGCAAGGTGGCGGGCGAAAATGTGCTCGACCTGGCGTATCTGGAAGACCGCGACGCCGACGTCGATGCCAACGTGGTAATGCTCGAGCCGGATGCGTTTGTGGAAGTGCAGGGAACGGGTGAAGCCGGGACGTTCTCGCGCGCCGAACTCGAGGGACTGCTCGATCTTGCGCAGGGCGGGCTGAACGAACTCTTCGCGTTGCAGCGTTCAGCCATCGGGCGGTAGCGCGTGCGGCTTCTGGTCGCCACGCGGAGCCGTGGGAAGCAAGCCGAGTTCCGCTCGGCGCTGAGTTCTGCGGACATCACTGTTGTTTTTCCCGACGAACTGGGATTCGCCGAGTGCGCTGAGGAATCGGAACTTGAGATTCACGACACCTTCGCGGCGAATGCGCACGCGAAGGCAGCGTTTTTTGCGGCGTCCTGTGGGATGCCGGCACTGGCCGACGACAGCGGACTGGCGGTCGATGCGCTGCTTGGCGCGCCGGGGGTGCGCTCCAAGCGGTTCGCTGGCGTGAGTGGTAGCGAGGAGGATGTGACGGCGGCCAACAACGCGCTGCTCCTGGAGCGATTGCATGGTTTGCCGCCCCACGCGCGTGGGGCGCAGTTTCGGTGCGCGCTGTCGCTGGTCGGGGTGGGTGCCAAGGAGACTCGCGCCGACGGCGTGGTGCGCGGGCGGATCATTGAGACGCCGCGCGGAATCGCCGGCTTCGGCTACGACCCATTGTTCTATTGCGACGAACTCGGCTGCACGTTCGGCGAGGCCGAAGCCGCAGCCAAGCACCGGGTATCGCACCGCGGCCGGGCGATCCGGGCGATGGCGGCAGTGCTTGGCAGCCGGGGGTGATTGGTCCGACGCAGCATGGCGTCATGTTCTTCCATCGAGCCGTCGTTATGCGGTTCCCACGGGCGGCGCAGGTTGCCGCATCATGGCAGCCGTGCCGGATGACGTGAGCGCGCCACTCGCTTGCCCGTGTCGCGCTCACCTCCCGACGATCAGCAGCCGGGATTGGGCACCGGGGTGCTGAGCGCTCCTCCGATGGGGATGTTGAAGCGCGTCACCAGCAGCACCGCCGGTACCGCACTGACGACGACTGAACGATGGATCTCGTCTGGCTCCTCACTGTACGCCTGCCCGGCAACGAACACGGGCGATTCCGTGCAGCCCGTCTTCCGATCGTAGCGCTGAAGCTTGATTGCGCCTTCCAAAACGTAGACGAAGCTCGCGCCGGGATGGGTGTGCCACCCGCCGGTCCCCACCGGAAACACGAGTTGCTGCATCACGATATCGGAGCGCACCTTCGAATGCATCAGGAAGTCGGGAAGCGCCTGGATCTTGAACGGATCGAGGGGTGCCCGGACCGTGAACGGCACCACGGCGGCGCTCACGACGGCTGCCGATACCTCGGTCGCGGCGGCGGTTGGCGGGGTGGAATCGTCGCTGCAGGACGCCAGCAGCGCTGCGGGCGCAATCAGGGCGGAGACAAGCCCGATTCGATGGACAAGCACGGTATACCTCTTCCGAATGAGTGATGACCACCTCGTTCCCGTCGCACGCGGTGTGGAACGGGCGTATAATGCGAAGGCGCCGATGGCGAACGTGGGCCTTCAATTAGGAGTAACGACGTGCCGCGCCAGATCCCGACATTGCGCCCTTTATACGTGCGACTGAGAGAGATCGCGATCCAGGCGCGACCGTGTCGGGTATGCCGATGAGTTTCACGACGAAGGCTCCAGGTGGGCGAGCCAGTGGCAACGAGGGGGGTGAGTCATTCGACATCCTTTTCCCGCTGCTGTACCAGCAGCTTCGCGTCATCGCGCACCGGCAGCTGGGTCGGGGTCCCAACCGTGGAACCCTCAATACCGGCGAACTCGTCCACGAGGTCTACCTCAAGGTCGCGGCGCGCGGTCGAGTGGGGATGCCGGATCGGGCTCACCTGCTCGCGATTGCTTCGCTCGCCATGCGACATGTGCTCATCGATCGCGCCAAGGCGCGGGGCAGGGTGAAGCGTGCCGGCCCTCGCGGCCACGTCACGCTTGATGAGGACCGGATCGCCGCCGACGATCAGCCTGAAGTGCTCCTGCAGCTGGACGAGGCACTGACGCGCCTTGCGGAGCTCGAGCCGCGACTCGCTCGGGTGGTCGAGTGCCGCTTCTTCGGCGGGCTGTCCGAGGAGGAAATCGCTGCGGCGCTGGACGTCACCGTCCGCACGGTCCAGCGCGACTGGGTAAAGGCGCGCATGCTACTCCGGCGTGCCTTGGAGTCGTGAACATTCCCGGCACACCCGAACCGCGGCGAACGCCGCTGCCGTCGCCTGACGAGTGGCGTCGCCTCGGGCCTCTCGTGGACGCGATGCTTGATGCGTCTCCGGAGGGTCGCGCCGCGCTCCTCACAGAGCTCAACGGCGGCGACGCCGCTATGCGACTACAGATCGAGCACCTGGTCGCAGAGTGCGAGCGCGGATACCCGCTGCTCGATGCGCTGGCCACGGATCGCTTCGACGCTATTGTCAGCGGCGCCACGCTGGCGATGCCGACGGTGCTTGCCGGTCGTTATCGCGTGGAGCATGAGGTCGGTCATGGCGGTATGGCGATCGTCTACCTCGCGCGCGATCTGAAGCACGGGCGCGATGTCGCGGTCAAGGTCGTGCGTCCCGAGCTCGCCGCCGCCTTGGGGCGCGAGCGATTTTTGCGGGAGATCGAGATCGCCGCACGGTTGCGCCACCCGCACATCGTGCCGCTGTACGACTCGGGGGAGTTCGCGATCGACGCGGAGGAAGGCGCGCCGCAGGCATCGCTTCTCTACTACGTGATGCCGTACGAGGTCGGGCACTCGCTGCGCGACCGGCTCGAGCAGGAAGGGCCGATGCCGGTTCATGACGTCGTGCTCATCGTCCGTGACGTATGCGAGGCGCTGGCGCACGCGCACCAGCATGGAATCGTCCATCGCGATATCAAGCCGGACAACGTGCTGCTCTCCGCGCAGCATGCCCTGGTCACGGACTTCGGAGTGGCGCACGCCGCGACCGAGGCGACCGTGCAGGCGGCAGGGGTCGTCGGCAGCACACCATTCGGCACCCCCGTGTACATGGCGCCGGAGCAGGCGAGTCGCCAGGCGCACGTGGACCACCGGGCGGACATCTACGCTGTTGGCGTGCTTGCGTACGAGTTGTTGGCGGGCCATCCGCCGATCGAACCTGAGGACCCGCTGACGCGACCATCGGGGCACGTGGCTCGTGCCATCGGCGAGCTGAGGAGTCTGAGGCCAGATGTGTCCGAGGACCTCGCCGGCTTGATCGCGAGGTGCCTTGCTGCGCAGCCCGCCGATCGTTGGCAAAGCGCCGACGCGCTGCTCGCCGCATTGCCGACTGGCACCGTCGCACGCGCCCTGGCAGCGGAGCGCGCTCCGCGACGCGTGTGGGCGAAACCGGCGCAATGGCTCACCGCAATACTCAGCGGCGTCGGCGTACTCACCGCCGCCACGTTCGCCCTGCTTGCGGTCACGAGCTCGCGCCACCGCGCCGACGAGGCTCCGATGCGGCTTGGCATCTCCAAGCGGATCACGTCCGAGCCAGGTCTCGAGGTACAGCCGTCGATCTCTGCCGACGGCCGTCATGTCGCGTACGCCACAGGCAATTCCTTACGGATGCGCATCGCCGTGCGGCCGGTCGCCGACGGACGCTCCCGATGGCTTACGGCCGACAGCACGATGAACGAATGGCTCCCGCGTTGGTCGCCCGACGGCACGCGGATCCTCTTTCTCGCGGGTGGGGGCGTGTTCAGCGCGTCCGCGGCCGGCGGACCGGTGCGGGAGGAGGTCTCACCTCGTCCGGGCGCCATCGTCCTCTCCGCGACGTGGTCGGGGGATGGCCGGGAGATCGCCTACACTCGCGGGGACTCACTTCTGGCGCGTACCGTCGGCTCGGAGGAGACTCGGCTGATCACGACCGTTCGGGACTTGCACTCGTGTCGGTGGTCGCCCGACGGCTTCCGGCTCGCGTGCGTGTCTGGCAACGCCTACTACGTCACGGTCGGCGCAACCTCGGGCATCGGTCCGATGTTCGGCAACCTTGCACCGAGCCGGATCGTTCTCGTATCGGCGGCTGGTGGACGTCCCGAAAGCGTGACCGATAGCAGCTCGCTCCACCAGAGTCCCGCGTGGTCGCGCGACGGGCAGACCCTGTACTACGTGTCCAACCGGGAGGGTCCGCGCGACATCTACGCGGTCGATGTCCGGTCAGTCGCGCGCTCCCCGCGTGTGCCGGTACGCGTAACAACAGGGCTGAACGCCCAGTCACTCGACTTCCAGGCTGACGGATCGCGCCTGGTGTATGCGAAGTACGAGAGCATCGCCAACATCTGGGCATTGCCAATCCCGGCCAGTCAGCCCGGGTCTTCGACGTCGGGTGTGCCGATGACGTCCGGAAACCAGACCATCGAGGGAGTTCGCGTGTCGACCGACGGCCGGTGGCTTCTCTACGACTCTGACCTCCGCGGCAATTCGGACATCTACCGCATGCCCCTCGTCGGCGGCGACGCCGAGCGGCTGACACACGATTCGACCGACGAGTTCCGAGGCGTACTGTCACCCGACGGGCGGGAGCTGGCCTACCATTCGCACAAGTCGGGCTCCAGGAACATCTTCCTTTTGCCCATCGACGGGGGGATAGAGACGCAGCTCACCCGGTCGTCCGAGCACCTCACCATGGCCAACTGGTCGCCTGACGGAACGGCGCTCGCACTCTTCAGCATGACGACGTCGCGGGTGCTGGTGATGCGTCGCGAGGCCAACGGCCGCTGGAAAGCGCCGCGGTTCACGGGCGGTCGCGGCTGGCGTGCCGAGTGGGCACCGGACGGCAGTGAGATCGCTTTCGTGTCGCCACTGGACGGGCGCATCGGCATCGTACCCGCCGATTCCGGTGCGCAACGGGACATCTATGTGCCGCGCGAAGGTGACCCGCTCGCTGAGCTGGCGATCTTCGCCGCCAGTGGGCGCGAGCTCTACTTCAAGAGCCATGACGCCTCCGGCCGGGCAGCCTTCTGGTCAATTCCTGTTACGGGCGGCCGGCCGCGGCTTATCGTGCGCTTCGACGATCCTGCGCGCTCTTCCAACCGGTTCGACTTTGCCAGCGACGGCAGGCGGCTCTACTTCACTCTGGAAGATCGCCAGAGCGATGTCTGGGTTGCCGAGGTCGCGGCAGATGGATACGGTGGCAGTGGTAGGCCACGCTGATTTTTGTGCCGACGTATCGCGCAGGTGCTCGGCAGCAGGGGGGTGATTCGCACGACGTGACGCAGCGTAGTCCGGTCGCGTCAGGACGTTGGACCGTCTGCACCAGGCGGGCCTTGCCGAGGACGGGGCGGGGGTTATGCTCTCGGGATATTTAGGACGACGGTTGACCGAGTTCAGGGGGGAGTAGAATCTCCGCTTGGCGGCGCAGCCCGAGGTTAGATTCGTGCCCTGACGGGGCGTAGCGCAGTCCGGTAGCGCGTCCGCTTTGGGAGCGGAAGGTCCCGGGTTCGAATCCCGGCGCCCCGATTTATCCCCTGCTGCATCCAGCCCATGTACGGTGTGTCGCATTTCACGTTTCGCGTGAACGCGGGTGCCGCAAGGAATGCGGCACCTGTGGGGGGCATCTTGCATTTCACGTTCCGCGTGAACGTGGGTGCCGCAAGGAATGCGGCACCTGTGGGGGGCATCCCGCATTTCACGTTCCGCGTGAACGCGGGTGCCGCAAGGAATGCGGCACCTGTGGGGGCCTCACCATCAACCCCCAACCTTTCAACCTCTCAACCTCTCAACCTTTCAACCTTTCAACCCTCGGACCCGCCCATGCTCAAGGAATTCAAGGAGTTCGCGCTCAAGGGCAATGTGATGGACCTTGCCGTCGGCGTCATCATCGGCGCCGCCTTCGGCAAGATCGTGACATCGATCGTCGACGACCTCATCATGCCGATCATCAGCCTCGCCACCGGAGGGTTCGATTTCACCAAGCTGTACTATCCGCTCAAGCCCATTCCAGCGGGCATCGAACCAACGCTTGCAGCGGTACGCGAGGCGGGTGTGCCCGTAATCGCCTACGGCAACTTCCTTTCGGTCCTGCTCAACTTCATCATCCTGGCGTTCATCATCTTCCAGATGGTGCGGACCATCAATCGCCTCAAGCGCGAGGCGCCGCCCGTACCCGCGACGACGCCCGAGGACACTCTCCTGTTGCGCGAGATCCGCGACGGGCTCCGGCGCCCCGCCTGATGGCTGCGTCGGCGCCTGTCGGTCGGGTGCCGCTCAGAGCATCGGGGCGAAGAAGCCCGCGATCCATTCCATCGGACGGTGCCACCACGGCCGGTTCGCGAAGTCTTCCGCGGTGACCTCCTTTGATCTGGTGAGGTCGTCGCGGAAGATCGCCTCGACCTCCGCGCCAAACACCGGGTCGAGTGCCACAAAGTTCGATTCATCGTTGAACGTGAGCGATCGATTGTCGAAGTTCATGCTGCCGATCGATGCCCACCGCGAATCAGCGACGATCGACTTCGCGTGCATCATCGTCGGCTGGTATTCGAAGATCCGCACTCCTGCCGCCAACAACTCCGCGAAACGTGAGTGCGCAGCAAACCTGGTGAAGCCGATGTCGGTGCTCTCGCCCGCAGTGAGGACGATCACTTCCACCCCACGCTGCGCGGCATCGATCACCAGTTGCGTCAGATAACCGCCCGGGACGAAGTACGCGTTGGTGATGAACAGACGCTCACGCGCGCCGCCAATGGTGAGCGTATAGAAGCGTGCGGCCGCGGTCGGTCCGAGGGTCGGGATCGTGTGCAGCAGTCCGGCCGCTTCGAGCGTGGGGGTCATCGCCGAGCTATCCGCGACGTCCGTGACTGCGCCAGACGGTCCAATAGCCGGACCGGTGGCGACCGAGCCGTCCACCACGCCATCTTCGCTGGCCTCGGGTGCCACGATCGCGGCTTTTCCACCAGCCGTCATCAGTTTTCCCGTCGCCTCGGCCCACCCGACCACGAACGCGGCGAGAAGCTGTGAGACCGCGGGTCCTGTGAATCGCACGTTGGTATCGCGCCACTGGCCCTCCTCGCGACCATTTCCCTGCCACTGATCGGAGATCCCGAATCCACCGGTATAGCCAATCTTCCCGTCGATCGCCGCCACCCTCACATGTGATCGCGTGTTCGCCCGGTTGATGTTGTACCAGTGGAGCGGCCGGAAGGACGCCACCTCCACCCCGGCATTGCGGAGCGCGTCGAGTCGTTCGACCGGCAGCGCCTCCGCGCCAAATGCATCGGCCAGTACGAACACTGCGACCCCGGCCCGCGCGCGCTCGGTGAGTATCGCCTCGAGCGTGTCGGCCAGGACTCCCGGTTCGTAGAAATACGGCTGCAGCGCGATCGACTCCTTCGCACCACGCAGGTCAGCCCAAAGCGCCGGATAGGTCTCCTCGCCATTCCTGAGGATCTGAACCGTGTTTCCATCCGACAGGTCTGCCCCGGTCAACAGCTCGATCGATCGGCCGAAATCCGGGTCAGACACCGCAACACTCTCCCCCGGTCCCTCTGCAGCGGGCCCGCCGCGGAGCCCAGAGCCGCGCAGGATGTTCACGGCGCCGGTCACGGCCAGCGCCAGGATGATCACTTTGAGGAGCACGCTGGCAATCTTCCGGATGAGCGAGTGCTTGCCGGTCGCGGTGTCCCGCAGGGCGGCGACCGCGAACACGACCAGGAGGAAGAGAAATACACCAACCAGAATGATGGTCACGAGACCCCGCCGCGGGTGGGAGGCGTGGCGCTGGGCACAAATCGGATTGCTGTCATGATCGGCCTTGTGAGAGGGTGAAGGGGGAAATTGCCGGGACGATGGGCAACTGGCAATGCACGGTGCCGTGGCGCTTCCATCCCTCCGTCGTTTCGGCCTATCTTGCCGAGCACGTTACCGCGCCCGTAACTCAACTGGATAGAGTATTCGGCTTCTACCCGAACTGTTGCAGGTTCGAGTCCTGCCGGGCGCATCACACTTCGACCCGGACTCGCCGTGACTGACGACGACCTGTATCCATCCCCGAAATCTCGCCTCACCGCCGTCATTCTCGCAGCGATACTCGGGATCTTCGGGGCGCATCGCTTTTACGTTGGACGTACCAGATCGGCGATTCTCATGCCGCTCACCATAGGCGGGCTCGGGCTCTGGTACCTGTACGACCTGATCATGATTTCGGCGGGTTCCTTTCGCGACGCCGAAGGCCGCTTGGTGACGAACTGGGAAACAGAGGACGAACACCTCGGCGGTGCGCTCTCTGCCGGAGCGGTTCTCGAAGAACTCGATGCCCTGCGGCTTGAGGTGACCGAGCTGCACGAACGCGTCGCATTCACCGAACGCCTGCTCGGTGACCGGTCCCGCGAGACGCCATCCAGACCGTGATGCCCTCCCACTCCGTCGCCGATCGCACGGCGTCCGGGGCACTCCTCACCCTGGCGCTGCCGATCATCGGCGTCAACGTCGGCATGATGCTCATGGGCACCGTCGACACCATCATGGTCGGACGCGTTTCCCCGGAAGCACTCGCCGCCGTGGCACTTGGCAACGTGATCTTCTTCGCGCTGTCGATCTTCGGCGTCGGTGTCCTGCTCGCCGTCGATCCCATCATCTCCCAGGCCGTCGGTGCCCGCAACGACCTCGGCGTGGCCCTCGGCGCTCAACGCGGTCTCATCCTCGCGGCTGTCCTTTCGGTACCGATCGGTGCGGCCCTCTTCGGCGCCGGCCCGTCGCTCCGCCTCTTCCAGCAGCCCGCGGGGGTGGTGCCGCTCGCCGCGACCTATTGCGCCATCCTCGTGCCAGGCGTGCTGCCGTTCTTCGCATTCAACGTGGGACGACAAACCCTGCAGGCGATGCACCGCGTAGCGCCGGTGCTCTGGGCGATCGGTGTCGCCAACCTGCTCAATATCCTGCTCAACCGTTTCCTCATTTTCGGTGGGCTCGGTATCCCGGCGATGGGTGTCGCCGGCTCTGCCTGGGCTACTACCATCTCGCGCGTGGTGACGCTGCCGCTGCTGTTCTACTTCGCGCGCCGCGAACTGATTCCGCTTTTCAGGCCCTGGCTCCCCGCGGCCGCACGCCTCGCACCACTGCGCTCGATGTTGCGGATCGGCCTCCCGATCGGCGTGCAGCTGGAACTGGAGATGAGTGCGTTCGCGGCCGTGGCGTTACTCATGGGACGCTTCGGCACGATCCAGGTGGCCGGCCATCAGGTCGCGCTCAATCTTGCCTCGCTGACATTCATGGTGCCGATGGGTATCGGCATGAGTGCCGCGGTACTCGCTGGCAACGCGGTCGGGCGCGCCGATGCGCCCGGCCTCCGCGCGGCGTCGCGCGCGGCACTAGGCACCGGCGTGGCTTTCATGTGCTGCACCGCACTGCTGTTTCTGGCTTTCCCCACGCTGCTCGCCGGCATTTACACCAACGATGCGGCCGTTCTCGGATTCGCCGCGACACTTCTGCCGATCGCCGGCGTCTTCCAGGTGTTCGACGGGGTGCAGGTTGTTGCCGCTGGCATCCTCCGTGGGCTCGGCGACACTCGGGCACCGATGCTGATCAACCTCGCCGGCTTCACCGGTGTCGGCCTCAGCATGTCGGTGTATCTCGGATTCTACACCTCGCTCGGTGCCATCGGCCTCTGGTGGGGTCTCGTGATCGGCCTGGCGACTGTAGCGGGCATCCTCCTCATCCGGTTGCGCCACGCCCTCCGGCGGCCGGTCACCGCATGGGATGTGCATCGCCACGACTGACCGGGGCACGCGGACCGGCCTATTCGCCGACCTGCCGCGGGCGAAACGCGTAGTCCGCCTCCGCCCGAGCCCGGCTTTTCCTGTCGCCAAAAATCTTCTCGCCGTCGTACCGACCGTTCTCGATGAACACCTCGGAAGTATGACGCCCTGCACCCACGCTGCCGCCGAGGTACACCCCCGGCACGTTGGTTTCGAGCGTGTCCGGATTGAGCGCGGGTCGGCCGGTCGTCTCGTCGATCGTGATGCCGATGGATTCGAGTAGCGCGAAGTCCGGATGATATCCCGTGAGTGCATACACGCGATCCGCTGGGATGCTCGTCCGCTCGCCTCCGGCATTGCTGATGATCACTGCTTCGGGAGTGATCTCCACCACATCCGCCGCCATCCGCGCTGCGATCTCGCCAGCCTTGATCCGGTTATCGACGTCGGGCCGCAGCCAGTACTTGACGCTCGGTCGCCACTCCGCGCCGCGGTAAACGATCGTCACCCGCGCCCCCGCCCGGTAACACTGCAATGCCGATTCAACCGCAGAGTTCTTCCCGCCGACGATCACCACGTCGAGGCCATTCGTGGCATGCGGCTCGTCAAGCCAGTGGGAGACATGGCCGAGTGTCTCACCTGGCACACCCAGGAGATTGGCGTGATCGAAGTATCCTGTTGCCAGCACCAACTGGTCGCAGGTGACCGTCTCCGTGGACAGGCGCGATTGCAACGTGCACGAAATGGAATCACCCTCCCGGTCGGCGGCGATCAGGCGCACGTATGGCCTTATCAGGAGTGACTCGGCGCGCGCCACGCCGCGATAGTACTTCAGCGCTTCCTCCCGCGTCGCCTTGGCGCCCGATGTCACCAGCGGATGCCCTCCAACCTCGAGCCGTTCCGGCGTGGTGAAGAATGTCATGCCCACCGGGTACCGCATGATCGAACGGGCAATCGGTCCCGCGTCAACGATTTCCGCTGCCACACCGCGACGGGCCGCCGAGATCCCGCACGCCAGTCCGATCGGTCCTGCGCCCACGATCATCGCCTCGACGTGGCGGGTCATCGCAGTTCCGAGGCGGCGATGCGCCGAGTCCACTGTTCACGGCCGTCCTTGTCGCGAATCGAGATGGTGAGCACACGATCGGTGCGCGGTCCAGAGACGTCGAGCAAGCCAAAATTGTGGGCCTGCAGAATGGTTCCCTCGACACGGTGGGCGTTCGTTTCAGTGGTCCAGCCGTTCGATGTGCCGGCGGTGAGCGATGATACTGTGAGGTCATACAACGGGTAGGTTCCCTCGCGCGGCATCGCGCTCAACTCCGTCCAGTGCTTGTCACCGCTCAGGAAGATGACGCCCGGTATGCGTTCGTCAGCGATGCGCTGCAGCAGGAACGCGCGCTCTTCTGCGTAGGTCGCATAGTTCTCGAAGGTCGCCGAACTATTGATCACCTGTCCGCCCACAACCACGAACTTGAACGGCGCTCTGCTCGCCCGAAGCGCGTCGATGAGCCACTCAATCTGTGGACGACCAAGATATCGCGCGTCGCCAGTCCGGCGTCCCTGGGCGTTGCGATACCATCGGTTATCGGTCAGGAACACCTGCACATCCTGCCACTCAAAGGAGGACGCCACGCCGCCCCCACCGTCGGCTCCGAAACGCGCCGACGGCCAGAAAAGCTCGAAGATCTCGCGAGTCAGGACACGGTCACGGAACGATCCGTCGCTGTCGTTCGGCCCAAAGTCATGGTCGTCCCACGTGGCGTAGTTGCTTGCCGCAGCGAGGAGCGGCTGCATCTCCGGGACGGCGCGAGTGTGGCTGTATCGGTGCAGGACGCCAGTGCGGGTGTACCAATCGGGCTCACGCAGGTAGGTGTTGTCGCCGAGCCAGAGCATGACGTCGGGCCTCGCAGTGGCAATCGATGTCAGGATCCCGTAGTCGCTGCCATAGGGCACGCCTGGCCGGTCGTACGGTGGTTCGTTGATATAGAGGCAACTTCCGACGGCGATCCGGAGTGCCGGCGGATCGGTGCGGAACTGCCATAGCGTCGGTGTTCGGAACCGGGTGGGGTAGGGGCGCGGGACTGCAACCCCATCGATCCTCAGGTCGTACAGATATGTCGTGCCGGGTTGCACCGAGTCGGCAACCATCAGTGCCACATGACCGGTATACCGCTGGGTCTGAACCGAATTGGTGTGGAAACGTTTTCCTGGGGAGGTGGAATCCCAGTACACCACGTCGACCTTGGCGGGCCTGGTGGTTTGCGCCCACAGCCGCACCTCGCGCATCTCCGCGGCACCCACCATCGGACCGGCTGCGAGCGGTGGTCGGCCTTGCGCCCCGATCTGGGCGACAGGGATCGAGACGATGCAACACCACACCAGAAAACGCAGGGAGATCACCATGGCTCGGTTCGGAAGAGGTTCGGGAGGGCGGCGACGCTGCTCGGCAAGGCTCGACGGTTCCGGGCCATGTCAAAGTGACCCGTGCACGGCTAATCTGTAGGCGTGAAGAACGTTCCGCCAATCGCAGTCCGCCCCCCGATCGAGGGAACGCGGAGTTGGGGAGCGCTCGCGGTGAGTGCCTCCCTTCATGCGCTGATCATCGCGGCGCTGGTCCGCCAGCCTATACCCATACAATTGCAACCCGGCGAGCCTGATACCCCCACGGGGGCTGAAATGGCGCTCGCGCCGACGCCGATGCCGGCCTTCGAGCCCCAGCCGGAGCCCGAACCGCCGCGCCCGCAGGTCGAGGCGCCTCGCGACGCAACTCCGCTCGGACCCGATTCGAAGCGTCCTGACGCCGCCGTTCCCCAGGAAAAGGCCCCTGTGGAACCCGAGCCCGAGATCAACCCGCCCGCAGCGCCTGAGCCACCGCGGCCAAAGGAAGCGCCGCCCGCGGAGCAACGTCGATCGGCACGGATCCCGACGGCGTTCGACTACAGCGCGTACGCGATGAGTCGCCTTCGCCAGCCGACATCCGCGTTTGGCGGAACGGACAACGAGGGCAGCGACGCGACCCCAACTCCGGCCGGCGAACGAGTGGTGACACCCGGCGCCAACGGACAGGTCGGGATCGGCAGCACACCGGACACCCGGGACTGGCGCCCGTCGTTCCCTGAGGCAGCTGGTCGTTGCGTGGAGATTCCCGACCTCGGTCGCAATGACGATGGTTCACCGATCCTCGCGAGCGTGCTCGGGCGCGTGTACGAAGCCGATGGCCGCACCCCGCTGATCGGCGCACACCTGCAAATCGTCGGCACCTCGTTCGTTGCCTTCAGCAACAAGTCGGGCGACTACACGCTGCAGTTCGACCCGAAGCTTCTGGAACGCTGCCGAGTGCAGTATGTCAGGGTGTCGGCCGAGGGATACGACGGTCGGATGCTCACGCTCTCCATTGGCCGCAAGATCCGCAGTGACGACGTGCTCCTCCGGCGCCGGTGATGAACACCACGCCCGCCGGCGACATCGTGCTCTGGAAACCGACGACGGCGCGCATGAAGGCGTCGCGACTTGGACATTTCATCGATGCCCGCCAGCGTGCGGGGTGGAAGTTGCCTGCCGTGACGGAGCCGGGGGCGTTCGATGCCCTCCATCAGTGGTCGATTGATCATCCGGAGGCGTTCTGGGCGGCGGTATGGCATGACGCCGAGGTGATTGCCGACCGGCAGCCGTCAGGCGCGGCGTGGGACGATGTGCTGATCGGCGGAGACAGGATGGCGCCACCCGATCCGGTATCGGGCCCGGCGTGGTTCAGCGGCGCCCGACTCAACTTCGCCGAGAACTTGCTGCGCCACGACTCCACGGCGGCGGCAATCATCGCGTGGGACGAACGTGGCCCGCAGTCCACGACCGCCTTCCGCCAGCTTCGCGACGACGTCGCGCAGTGCGCTGCGGCGCTACGGGCGCTCGGTGTAGGCCGTGGTGACCGGGTGGCAGGATGGCTCCCCAACATTCCGGAAGCGCTGGTCGCGATGCTGGCCACCGCCTCGATCGGTGCAGTCTGGACATCGTGCTCGCCCGACTTTGGTGTCGATGGTATCGTCGATCGCTTCGGGCAAACCGAACCAGTCGTATTGATCTGCGCCGACGGCTACCAGTACAATGGCAAGACGCACGACTGCCTCGAGCGCCTCGGCGCATTGCTGCCGCGCCTCCCGACGGTGCGTCACACGCTGGTGATCGAGTACCTCGGTGGCGGCGTGACGCGAGTGCACCGCACGGTGCAGGCGTGGTCCGCAGTGCTTGCGAAACACGCAGGTGCAGCGTTGCAGTTCGAGCGACTGCCGTTTGATTATCCGCTCTACATCCTCTATTCATCGGGCACCACTGGGCTTCCGAAGTGCATGGTGCATGGCGCGGGTGGAACATTGTTGCAGCACCTCAAGGAGCATCGGTTGCATGTCGACCTGCACCCGGGGGAGCGGCTCTTTTATTTCACCACGTGCGGCTGGATGATGTGGAACTGGATGGCAAGCGCGCTTGCTGTGGGCGCGACGCTGGTGATCTACGATGGCGCGCCGGCCCCTGCGGCCGACCCCGAAATGCTCTGGCGGATGGCGGCGCGAGAACGCATCGATGTATTCGGGACAAGTGCGCGCTTCGTGGCGAGCGCCGAGAAGATGGGACATGCACCGGCACGCCACGGAATGAAGGCAATGCGAGCGCTGCTCTCGACAGGCAGCCCGCTCGCGCCCGAAAGCTTTGACTGGATCCATCGAGCCATTGGGCCGCATGTGCAGGTGAGCTCGATTTCGGGCGGCACCGACATCGTCTCGTGCTTTGTGCTCGGTAACCCGATCGTTCCGGTCCATCGCGGCGAGATTCAGGGCGCGGGCCTCGGCATGGCGGTTGACATTCTGACTGATGCCGGTGAATCCTGCCCTGTGGGCATGCCCGGTGAGCTGGTCTGTCGTCGGCCGTTTCCGGCCATGCCGGTGGCGTTCTGGAATGATCCGTCGGGTACGGCGTATCGCGCGGCATACTTCGACGTGTATCCGGACATCTGGCGGCACGGCGACTGGGCGACGCGCACCGAGCACGGGGGATACGTCATCGCGGGGCGGAGCGACGCCACCCTGAACCCGGGTGGCGTGCGGATCGGGACGGCCGAGATCTACCGACAGGTGGAGGCAATCGATGAGGTGGTCGAGAGTCTGGTGATCGCGCAGCAGCGACCGGGCGCGGCCGTAGGTGATGTGCGGATCGTGCTGTTTGTGAGGCTGCGTGATGGCGTTGTGCTGGACGATGCGCTTGAGGCGGCGATCAGGTCGCGAATCCGATCGGGGGCCTCCCCGCACCATGTTCCGGGCGTGATCGCGGCAGTCACCGACATCCCGCGCACCCGGAGCGGCAAGATCAGCGAGATTGCAGTACGCGACGTTGTCGAGGGGCGGGAGGTCCGGAACGTCGGGGCATTGGCTAACCCGGAGTCGCTCGAACAGTTCCGGGGCAGGGTGGAGCTGGAGTGAGTCGCTCACCACTTCGTCGCCCACCACTTCGGAACCTGCCAGACCCCGGCGGGGTTGATCTTTACTGCCCCCACGCCGAACCCTGGCTACCCGGCCAGTGCTATTTTCCAGAATGCCAATGACCCCGGAGCTCCCGCGATGACCACCACATCCGCACCAGCCGGCGTCGCTGCGGGGCTGACCACCACCCGGGCTGCGTTCATCGAGGACGCCCGCGAGCACGGCCGTCTCTATATCGAACAGCCCTACGATCTCTATTCGGTCGACAATCACGACGCCTGGCGACGACTGTACGGTCGGATGCACGAGCGATGGCAGCGGCACGCCAATGCCCGCTTTCTCGAGGGGTTGGCGACCCTGCAACTTGATCCCGATCGTGTGCCGCGCCTCGAAGACGTCAACAAGTTCATGGCGCCCCTTACCGGGTTCCGCGCCAAGGCCGTGAGCGGCTACGTCCCGGCGTATCTCTTTTTCGATTGCCTGCGTCAGCGCGAGTTTCCCACCACGATCACGATCCGCGACGGCGAGGTGCTCGATTACCTCCCCGAGCCGGACATCTTTCATGACATTGCCGGCCACGTGCCGATGCACACCGACCTCGCCTTCGCCGAGACGCTGGTGGCGTTCGGTGAGTGTGCCCGAGAGGCCGCGGTGCGCATCGCCGCGATCGATGACGAGCAGGAGCGCGTCCGCCGGATGACCAGCGTGATCAAGGCGATGGCGCGCTTCTTCTGGTTCACCATCGAGTTCGGCCTGATGAAGGGCGATGAGCCCGACACGCACAAGGCATATGGCAGCGGACTGTTGTCGTCATACGGTGAACTCGAGCACTGCATCACCTCACCCGAGGTGCAGCGAGTCCCGTTCCAGCTGGAGTGGGTGATCAACCAGTCGTTCGAGATCGACCGATACCAGCCGCTGCTGTTCGTGGTCGATTCGTTCGATCATCTCTTTGTCGAGGTTGGCCGACTCGTCGAGTGGATGCACGCCGGCCGCCTCGACAACGTGGCAGCCGGCGAACCAGCAATCGGCGAGACCGACCTCGCGTCGTTCCTCGAAGCGGGGCGGTCGGCATGAGCCTCATTTACGCGCATTGTTCCACGAATCCCGATCACACGACGGACCTGGTTCGTCCTGGAGGCACGCCATGACATCGACGCTTCCCACCGCGGCACCGACCTCGAACGAGGATGCCTTTCCGATCAACGGCACCGACTACATCGAGTTCTGGGTCGGCAACGCCAAGCAGTCGACGCACTACTATCGCGCCGCATTCGGGATGCGACTCGCCGGCTACCGCGGCCCCGAGACCGGCGTTCGCGACCGCGCGTCGTACCTCCTGGTTCAGGACAAGCTGCGCTTTGTCCTCACCTCGGCACTTGGCCCCGACGGCGAGATCGCCGAGCACGTGCACCGCCACGGCGACGGTGTGCACGACATGGCATTCTGGGTGGACGACGCCCGCGCGGCGTACGCCGCTGCGATCGAGCGCGGCGCCACATCGGTGCAGGAACCAACCGTCACCAGCGACGAGCACGGCGAGGTCGTGGTTGCTGGCATCCGTACCTATGGCGACACGATTCACTCGATCGTCGAGCGCCGCAACTACACTGGCCTCTTCCTCCCTGGATTTGTCGCCGCCGAGTCGCCGTACACCCCTGATGGAGTCGGGCTCAAGTATGTGGATCACTGCGTCGGCAATGTCGAACTCGGCAAGATGAATGAGTGGGTGGCCTTCTACGAGCGCGTTCTCGGCTTCACCAACATTCTGACATTTGACGACAAGCAGATCTCCACCGAGTACTCAGCGCTGATGTCGAAAGTGATGTCGAACGGTAACGGCCGGATCAAGTTCCCGATCAATGAGCCCGCAGCGGGGAAGCGCAAGTCGCAAATCGACGAGTATCTCGATTTCTACGGTGGACCCGGCGTGCAGCACATCGCGATCGCGACCGACGACATCGTCAAGACCGTGCGCACGCTCAAGAGCCGCGGCGTCGAGTTCCTGCGGATCCCGAACACGTACTATGAAACGGTGCTCGACCGCGTCGGCAAGATCGACGAGGACCTGGCGCCACTCGCCGAACTCGGCATCCTGATCGATCGCGACGACGAGGGCTACCTCCTGCAGATCTTCACCAAGCCGGTGCAGGATCGTCCGACGGTCTTCTACGAGATCATCCAGCGCAAGGGCGCCAAGAGCTTTGGCGCCGGCAATTTCAAGGCGCTGTTCGTGGCGTTGGAGCGGGAGCAGGAGCTTCGAGGAAATCTGTAGGCCGATGACCGATAGCCGATGACCGATGACCGATAGCCGATCGCTTAGCGCATGCGAAAGGCGGCTGCGCAAGTTTGCAACGACCCGTATAACGCATTGACCA
>JBDSMU010000045.1:0-8029 GCA_039915685.1 Gemmatimonadales bacterium
GACGCCGCGTTGCTCCTCGGCGTCGACGGGCGCGCCCGCGTGCTGGATCACACCGAAGCGTTCCCCGTAGACGGGTCGTTCACGTTTGGGTTCGGCCTCACGTCCTCCGGTGGACACACGGTTGCGATGCTCCCAATCGGCTTCACGATGGGACGGCGCATTCTCGTCGATGGGTCGAGCCTCTCGCTGGTGCCGTACGTGCATCCCGTTCTGACGCCACTCTTCGGTGATTCGGACGGGGTCGATTTCTCGATCGGGTTCGGGGTCGACCTTCGGCTCAATCCCAATATCGACCTGCGCTTCAGCGCCGCGATCGGCGACCGTGACGGCATCGGCTTCACGGTGGCGTTCCTCCGCTAGCACCGACCAGTGATCCCGGAGTTGCCCATGCGCCGCGCCATTCCGTTTCTCACCGTTGCGTTGCTCTCCACCGTTATGACACGTGGGAACGCCCAGGTCCTCGGGCTGCCCGTAGTCAACAACGGCGTGCCGACCGGAATCGCATTTGCGGCCGACGTCGGCTTCTCCAACGACGACGCCGGAAAAGGCACGGCGGTGGGCGCCAGCGCCGCGTTCGGCATCGGGCTGCTTGGCCTCACGGCGTCGGTGTCGCGTTTTGATCCCAAGCACAATGACGCAATCACCTCGGGCGGCGTGTCAGCGACGCTTCGCCTCTTCGGAGGACCGTTGATCCCGTTCCGGGTGCTGCTGCAGGGAGGCATTGCGCATTGGCAGCAGGATCTGGCCAGCATCGAAGGTGGGGTCACCGTCAAGACCACCCGGGTACCAGTGTCGGTCGGCTTCGCCGCCACCATCCCCAACCCGGCGTTCGCGATCAAGCCATGGCTCGCCCCACGCCTTGACCTCTATCGATCCTCACGTGAAGGAGGAATCGAAACTGGGACGGATACGGGGTCAGATTTCGCGATTGCCGGCGGCATCGACCTCTCGATGCTGAACGGCCTGACGATCCGCGCGGCGTACGACCGAATCTTCCGTGACGGCAGCAAGCCGTCGATCCTGAGCATCGGAGTCGGGTTCGCGCCTTGAGCCGGGTTTCGACAGCGGGTGTTACTGACAAGTTCCTTTCGCACTGGAGTTGACGATGCGTACCCGCCTGCTCGCCCTCTGCCTCCCCGCTCTGCTCGTCGCGCCCGTTTCAGCACAAGGCCTGATGGACGACCTGCATCGCGACGTGACCGAGGTACAGACCAAGATGGTGGACCTTGCCCGCGCGATCCCGGATTCGGTGTACACCTGGCGGCCCGGGGTGGCGCGGTCGGTGCGCGAAACGCTTCTCCACGTGGCGTCGGACAACTACTTCATCCCGATCGCGATGGGCAAACCCGCGCCCGCGGCCACCGGAATCAGTGCGACCGACTACGTCACGCTGACCACCTACGAGAAGCGATCCTTGACCAAGGCGCAGGTGGTCGCGGAGCTTGAGGCCTCCTTTGCCCACCTGCACCAGGCGATGGGCCTCACGACCGACGCCAACCTGGGCGACAAGATCCCATTCTTCGGCCAGGAGTGGACCCGCCAGCGTGCCATGGTGCTCACGGCAACCCACCTTCATGAGCACCTTGGTCAGTTGATCGCCTACGCCCGGAGCAACGGCGTCACGCCGCCCTGGAGCCGCTGAACCGCCAGCGCATCCCTTCCGCAGCGCCCTCGGCCCCGGCTACCCCGCCGGGGCTTGTTATTTGTCCATATCATGTTCATATTCTGTTCAAGGCTTGTCCATAGTGGACGCCTGTCTGACTCTTTCTGGAGATGAAATGCGAAGCGTGTTCACCCTCGTTGGCCTCGCCGGCGCCGCCATGGCGGCCCCCCTCGCGGCCCAGTACAGCTCGACCGCAGTGTTTGTCGAGGCCCGCGTCGGCGCCATGGTGCCGACCTTCGACATCGCGGATGACATCAAGACCGGATCCGCCTTCGGCGGTACGATCGGTTACCGCATCGGATCCCGCCTGAGCCTCCTCGGCGAATTCGACTACGGCAAGCACGACGACAAGGCGACCGGTACGGTGGACGTCACGACCACTCATTACATGGCAAAGGTCGGTTACGCCCTGATGGAGCCGCGCGAGCGGGGTCTGGGCATCTCCGTCAACCTCGGCGCGGGAGCGGTGAAGTTCGACACTGATGGCGGATCGTCATACACGTACCCCGCGATCAATGCAGGCGCCAAGATCACTTACGGATTCACCCGTTCGATTGCGCTCGTCCTTTCGCCGCAGGGCGATATCGCCTTCGCGAAGGAAGACGAGATCGGTACGTCCAACGCCTGGGTCTGGCCGTTCACGGCTGGCCTGCGGTTCAACTTCTGAGCACGGAGCAACCCATGAAACCTCTCGACCTGATCGCGACCATTCTCCTCATCGTTGGCGGGCTCAACTGGGGCCTGGTCGCGGCAGCGAACTTCGACCTCGTTGCGATGATCACCGGTGCCGGCGCCTTTGGTGAGAAGAACATGCTCGGCGTGATCATCTACGGTCTCGTTGGCCTCTCGGCGATCTACCTGGCGTTCAACCTTGGCGCCTTCCGCCGCGCTCGCGCGTGATCGTCGGCTGGTGTCCCGGTTCGGCCGCTACGGCTCGAGCCGGGACATCTGCAGGCGCGGGGGGTACGGGCCGGTACCGGGATAGATTGGACGGTACCATGTCAGCCAAATCCTCGTTCGTCCG
Organism: Gemmatimonadales bacterium; assembly: GCA_039915685.1. Taxonomy (GTDB): domain Bacteria; phylum Gemmatimonadota; class Gemmatimonadetes; order Gemmatimonadales; family GWC2-71-9; genus Palsa-1233. The sequence goes on from JBDSMU010000045.1 coordinate 2,688, forward strand.
GTCCTCCGACAGGGCGCCATGACCGCGCCCCAGAACAGTCCTGAAGCAGCAACGCTTTCTATCGGTGCCCTTTCCGCCGCCACAGGCATCCCTGCCGACACCCTGCGCACGTGGGAGCGTCGCTACGGATATCCGACCGCGCGTCGCAAGCCGTCGGGGCATCGTGTTTATCCATTTGTCGTCGTCGAGCGGCTGCGGCGAATCGGCGAACTGATCGCGCTGGGACACCGTGCGGGCGACGTGGTAGGTGCCTCCGACGAGGCGCTTCAACTCCTGGCGAACGCCGGTCCGCTCATGGCACTGTCGACGACCCACTCTCCGTCCCAACAGTCGGCGCCCCTCCACCAGCTGCTGAGTGCGGTGGCATCGTTCGACACGACCACGCTTCGGCGTTCGTTCGAATTCGACTGGGCGCATCGCGGCCCGATCGATTTCATGCAGGATCGTGCCGGCTTGCTGCTCGCTGCGGTCGGCCGCGCGTGGGAAGTCGGCGACCTCGATGTTCGGCACGAACACGTCGCCTCGGCATGCCTTGGTGACTTCCTCCGTTCCGTCCGCGCACCGCTCGATCGCAATGCGCGGGGGCCGACCGTCGTGTTGACGACGCTCGCCGGCGAGCAGCATGGCCTTGGCGTGCAGATGTGCGCGACGGTTTTGGCACTGGTGGGATGGCGTACCGTCATTGCGGGGGTCAACACACCGTCGGACCAGATCGCGATGCTTGCCCGTGAGACGGGCGCGCGTGCGGTCGCGATCAGCGCCGTGCAGCCCGGTGTCAAGGATTTGGCCGGCTCGATGACGTCACTCCGCCAGTCGCTGCCCGCCCGAGTTGCATTGCTGGTCGGCGGGTCGGGTATTCCAGTGGCGACCGACATCCCGGGCGTGTTATGCCTCCGCGATCTCCGGGCTCTCGACACCTGGGCGCGGGGCGCGGGACGTACGGGGCGTGCGCGGTGACCACCGCCTCATCGGTCGGGTAGCAGGCGGTCGAGCAGGATTGCAGACCGTGTTGCGGCGCCGCGCCCAACCTCGAGCGCGGCGCGGGCGGCATCACCATCCCGCCGCTGTTGTGCGGGGTTACCCAGAAGGTCCAGCCACCACCGGGCGAGGGTGGACTCCGGGTCCGTCGCTGGCAGCCGCTTCAGTGCACCGGCGTCGGCAAGCATCCTAGCATCTGCGGATCCACGATCGTGTGGCCCAATGAAGATTGATGTTCCCCACGCCGCCGGCTCGAGCACCGAATGAATCCCCGCTGTGCCCCACCCCCCGCCGACATACGCCATGCCTGCGCCACGGTACAGTGTCGCCAACACGCCCGTCTGGTCAACGATTACCAGCGGAGCCTTCTCGCTGCCAAGCGCATCACGTCGCACCGCCGGATGGAGTGCTGCCGCGGCGATGGTCGCATCCAATGCCGCGAGGTGTTTGGTCGAAGGTTCGTGCGGCACGATCACCAGACGCGCATCGGGGCGCGCCTGCCGAACTGCGGCGAACGCATTGATCAACACCTTCTCGTCGTCGGGCCACGTGCTGCCCGCGACGAGAGTGACCGCAGGATCACCTGGCAGCAGGCCATCACCGGGCGGCATCTTGTCGACGCGCTCCAGCACTGAGTCGATGCGTGGATCACCAGTTACCGTGATGCATTCGGGGTCGGCGCCAAGTGTGATGAGACGGTTGGCGTCCTCGCGTCCGACTGCGCCAATGGTGGCGAGCGAGGCATACCCCGGCGCAAGCAGCGTTCGCGCGGGCCATCGGAGTCGGCCGCTATCCGCCAGCACCGTAGCGGCAACCAGCGCAACGGCGACACCTCGCCCGGCAGCCCTGGTCGCGAGTTCAGGCCAGAGGTCGAGCTTCGCAAATACCAGAAGGTCGGGAGAGAGTGCATCGAGCGCGGCGTCGATATCGCTCGCACGGTCATACGGCAGGTAGGCGCCAAAATCGACTGGCATCCCGGCAGCGAGTGCTTCGGCAGATGGCGAGAAATGGGTAAAGACGAGCTGGCATTCGGGCCGGCGGAGGCGGAAGGCTTCCAGCACGGCCTTGGCCTGCAACCCCTCACCCACGGACGCGGCGTGAAACCAGGCGAGCGGGCGCGAACGTTCACGGTGCGCCGCCGACCACTCCGCCATCTGGCGCGGTGCCGCCAGCCGTTGTCGGTGGGCGCTGCGTTGGCGCGGGTCGCGCTGCAGCAGCGGCCACGCGGCGACCCCGATGCGGGCGAGCGACCGGTACATCACCGAGGTGTGGGTGACCTCTCGGGAGCCTCGACAGAGCATCAAGGCATCCGTTCCCGCAACCGTTTCACGCACATGACGCACCTCGGGCTCGGCACTCCTGCCGCTGGGAACTGTGGTCGACCGGTGAATTTAGTGGTGCGCGCTGGGGTGGTTGCAGGTCGCGGAGCGTCGTGGCGGCCAGCCAGCCGGTCGAGTACTCGATGCTGCCGTGGTTCTGAGTCACTGCGTATCTTCGATGCCGTCGCCAGCCACTCATCCTGCCTGCCACGGAGGCGTTCTTGTTTCAGCGCGGCATTTCGTCCATCGTTGGCGCGCTCTTGTTGGCAGCATGCGCCGTGCCCGGCGCTCCGAGAGAGAGCCGCATCAGCGCGTCCGATTCGCTCATCGTGGCGATACTCTCGGCCGAGGATGCCAGGGCCGGTGACGATCCGGCGTCGCCCCCACGCGAACAGGAATCAGACCCCCAGGTCAGGATGATCGCACGTCGCGCCATCGCGCGCATCGTCGATTCCACTTTTGCGAGGCGCGCCGAGTTTCCGGTTGCTGCGCCACCGGTGTGGCCTGAGCCAGCCTGGCGCATCCGATACCGAGCGCTGACAGCAAGTCGTGCCGACTGCGGTGCGATGGCTGTTGCCCTGGCCGACTCCTCGTGGCTGGTGCGCCTCCGGGCGGCCGATTTGGTCGCAGAGGGGTGCGACACCGACCCGAGAATCATTGATCCGTTGCAGGCCTGGATCGCCGCAATGCCTGCGGACGTCAGCCACCGGACCGCCGTTGGGGTGTCGTGGCACCCTGCCGCGCATGCCATGGTGACGCTCAGTCGGCTTCGTCCGACGATCGCGTCGCCGATTGTGCGGCGACTCTCACGGCACCAGAACGGACACCTCCGGGAGTACGCTGCACGCGCCGCCAGCGCGCCGGGCGACGTCGACGTGCTGAGTGCGCTGGCCAGTGACGCCGACGCCAACGTACGGGCGACCGCAATCGACGTCCTCTCCCGCCGACACGGCCACCGCGGCGATTCGCTCTTCGTGGCCGCACTCAGTGCCGAGGCACCGCAAGTGGTACGCGCGGCGGCTATGGCCTTGGTTGGATCGACCACCCCGGCGGCGGGTCCCGCGCTCACCGGTGCCCTGACCCGATGGGTTGCTCGCGGTCACGACACGGAACGTGACGTACGGATGGCCCTCCGCGCTGCGCTGGGCCAGCCCGCTGTTGATCCCGCGCCACGAGCACGTCGTCCATCACTACCTGCAAGTGTGGTGGCGCTTGCCCGCGGTGCCGAAGTCCGAGTTCGGGTCACAATGTCAGCCGCGAGCGGTGGCGGTTCATTCGTCGTTCGCATGCGGGGGGACATCGCACCGATCACGGTGGCGCGCGTCCTCGAACTTGTTGATCGCGGGTACTACAACGGGACGGGTTGGCATCGTGCCGAGCATGACTTCGTGATCCAGGGTGGAAGCCCGGGTGAAAACGAGTACGTCGGCGCCAGTCCGTACTTCATCGACGAGCTCGGTACCGTGCCGCACGTGCGGGGTACGATCGGGATGAGCACTCGCGGGCATGACACCGGCGACGGACAGTGGTTCGTCAACCTCCGGGACAATCTCCGTCTCGGCAGCGCCTATACGGTGTTTGCCGAGGTCGTGGACGGAATCGAGGTGATGGATGGAGTCATGGAGGGGGACGTCATCGCATCCATGGTGCGAGTTCGGTAGCCGTCGGCCGGCTCGCCCCGCCAACTCTCCCGAGGTTGTCCGATTCCGGGAGGCTTGCGACGGAGCATGATCATTCGTAAACTGTTCTGTCCGCCCGATGTTGAACCTGCCGCCAAAGGAGGTGATCTCTTGTCTAGTGATTCCAGTAGCAGTGCCAGCTCGACCAGGGCACACGATCGCCAGGCAGGCGTTCGGTAGGTATCCGCCCGGCCGTGCCGAGGCGATCGTCTCGAGCTGGCCTGTTACGCCCGCGCCGCTCAGCCCATTGGGGTTGAGCGGCGCGGTGTTGTTTCGGCCCTGAAACCTCGCTGCATTGACCGCGATACATTTCCCACCATGGCGATCAGGAACTATTTCCACGACAGTCGCGCGCCACGCTACTCGGTGCTCTTCGCGTTCCCGTTGCTCATTGCGTACGAAGTGTCTGCATTCCTGCTATCGGGCTCTACTGGCACCGGTGTGCGCAACGGCGCCGACGTCCTGCTCAAGTCACTGTTCGCGCTCCTCGGCGGGCACCGTGGTCTGTTCATCTTCGAGGTGCTGCTCGTCGGCATCGGCATCTGGGTGGTGGCGCGCGACTGGAAGGCCCACCGCGGGTCGCTTCGTCCAGCGTGGTTTGCGTTGATGCTCGCCGAGTCGGTCGTGCTCGCGGTGTTGGTGGGAATTGTGGTCGGCCAGCTGACCGTGGCGATTCTCCCCCGCCTCGCTGTAGTGCAGGGGCCCGGATCGCTTGATACCGCAACCCAACTCATGATCTCGCTGGGCGCCGGGATCTACGAAGAACTGCTATTCCGCGTCATTCTGGTCGGCTCACTTGCTTGGTCGGCGCGACGTTTCTTTGACTGGTCGCCCAACGCATCCGGCGTATTCGCGGCGGTTTTGGGCGCGTTCATCTTTTCCGCATTCCACTACGTAGGCGCCTACGGCGATCCGCTCCGGCTCGACTCCTTCACCTTTCGCATGATCGCCGGGCTGGTGTTCAGTGGCCTGTACCTCACCCGTGGCTTCGGAATCACCGCGTGGACCCACGCGCTCTACGACGTCCTTGTCACACTGAGTTGAGCGCTCAGCGCTTCTTCGCACGGTAGATCGAATCCAGCACGTGCCGGAACACCCCGATCGGCTGCGCGCCGGAAAGCATGCCGCCCTCGATGTAGAACGACGGCGTGCTTGTCGCTCCCGACCGTGCCGCACCCTCCGCGTCGGATCGTACCAGCGCGCGGGTCTCGCCCCGATCCAGGCACGCGACCATCGGGTCGCGGCGCACGCCGGCCTTCGCGAGCAGCGACAGAAAATACGGACCAGGATTCTTGAGGCCCGCCCACCGTTCTTGCGATTCATACAGCAGGTCATGCGCAGGCCAGAACTTTCCCTGCCGCGCCGC
>JBDSMU010000048.1:0-9919 GCA_039915685.1 Gemmatimonadales bacterium
CTGGTCCGCGCGCGACACACCCGCCTTCTCGGCCGTGTACTCAGCGTACTCGCCCATGTGGTTGTTGCCGAACGAATCCCAGAGCCCGTCGTGGATCATGCCGTCGACGATGGTCTGGTTACCCGCCGTGATGCCGTTGCGATGGTTATAGAGATAGTGCGGCGCGTTGGACATCGATTCCATGCCGCCGGCGACCACGCATGCGGCGTCGCCAGCCTTGATGGCCTGGGCCGCCATCATCACGGCACGAAGGCCTGACCCGCACACCATGTTGATCGTCACCGCGGGCACAGCGCTGGGGAGCCCCGCGTGGATCATCGCCTGGCGCGCTGGTGCCTGGCCGGTGCCGCCCTGGACAACGTGGCCCATGATGACGTCATCGATCGCGTCACCATCGACCCCGGCGCGACGCACCGCTTCGCGAATGGCGATAGCACCGAGCTGGGTGGCGGGGACGCTGGAGAGCGCCCCGAGATACTTGCCGATCGGGGTGCGGCAGGCGCTTAAAATGACTGGCACGTTGGCGTCGGACACTGAACTTTCCCGGCTGAAAGGACGCCGGAAAGATAATTGGGGGAGGCTGAGGTCCGAATCCTCGTTTACCCCGCCGGGCTGCGTGGCTGCCTACTCAGCCCTTCAGGTTGCGGATGGCGCTCATCGCGATGTCGTGACGGGCCTTCTAGCCGTTGGTCAAGGTATTGAAACGCGCTCCCTCGGCCTCGAATACCTTGCGCATCGCGTCGAAGTGCATTGTGAGTTCCATTGGCTTGTGCTGGCGCTTGCCGGTTGGCATGCCCGACGCGGCGTCACGCGGCGAGATCACATTGTACTCGATGGCAGCGGCCTCAAGGCGATCCCGCACGGTGATCAACCACGCCGTTTCGTCGGCGTACGCTTGCGCGTCGGCTACGCTCAGGCCTTTGGGGGCAGGCGTGGCGATCGCGACCATGGTGACCTCGCTGGTGCGAGCCGAGCACGTCGATGATCGGTCGGGTGTCCTCCTCCCGGACCGGACGGTCACGCTACTACATTTCCGGACTGCTGGCTGAGCGCCACATCAACCCAAGCTTGGGAATCCACGCAATGGCAGTCGAGCCACTCGATCCACTGCAGCAGGTTCTCGGCGGACAGTACGAGATTCAGCGGGAACTCGGCCGCGGTGGAATGGGCGTGGTGTATCTCGCGCTCGAGGCTCGGCTCGACCGGCTCGTCGCCGTCAAGGTACTCCCGCGAGAGTTCGGCGCGAGCCCTGAACTGCGGGAACGATTCCTCCGTGAAGCCCGGACTGCTGCACAGCTGTCCCATCCGAACATCGTCCCGATCTTCCGCGCCGACGAACTCGGCGGCTTCGCGTTCTTCACGATGGGATACATCGAGGGCGAGAGCCTCGCCGAGCGCCTGCGTGCACGGGGTCCACTCCCGCCTGCGGAAACCGTGCGGATCCTCCGGGAGACCGCATGGGCTCTCGCGTATGCCCACGCGCGCGGCGTCGTGCATCGCGACATCAAGCCCGAAAACATCATGATCGAACGGGGCACGAATCGGGTCATCGTCACCGACTTCGGCATCGCACGGGACCAGTTGGCCACATCGCTCACCCAAGATGGCATGGTGTTGGGATCCGTACATTACATGAGCCCGGAACAGGCATCGGGCGACAAGGTTGACGGGCGCAGTGATTTGTACTCGCTCGGCGTGGTCGGGTTCGAAGTGCTGAGTGGCGCGCGCCCGTTTGATGACGCACGCGCCGCGACGGTCATGGCTCACCAGGTCACGAAGCCCGCCCCCCCGGTCGCGACGGTGGTGCCCGGACTGGCACCCGCCCTCGCCGCGGTGATCGATCGATGCCTCGTCAAGGACCCGGACCTTCGCTTCTCGAGTGGCGAGGCGCTCGCCGAAGCTCTTGACGCGGCGCTGAGCGCGGCCGGCCCGGTAGTGAATGACCTGAGTGCGTCAGCCATCGTTGCGACGGGAAAGGCGCAAGCCATCTGGCTTCGTGCGGCCCAACTCCAAGCCGAAGCGACGTCGCGCCTGCAGACGCGATATCAGGAGAGCCAAGCGTCCGAAGCCGACCAAGTGCGAGCGGGCAGCGGCGGGTACCGGCTCCGTGATGTCGAACTGGCGGCCGTGGAGGCAGGCATCGCGCCGGAGTATGTCGCACTCGCGATCGCCGAGCGACCGAAGGCCGACGCAGCAGACGTCGACGGATCATCGTCCGGTCAGGAACGCATCCTCTCCACAATGTTGGGCACGACGGACCGGAGCATTTCCCATTCGCAGGTGGTGCACGGGACGCCACGAGCCGTCCTTGAGGCCATCGGGCGGGTGTTCCCAGCGCATCCGTATGCGCTCACGTTGCGGGATACCATCGGCGGTCACCCGCTGGACGGCGGCATCCTGGTGTTCGAGGTACCAATGATCCGGAGCGGCGACATCGTCTCCGGCGAGGGAATTTCGAACTTCAGCATGCGGATGACGCAGATCGAGTTGAACCAGTTGAATGTCGTGCTCAAGCCGGTGGGCTCCCCCGCAGCCGCCTGTGAGGTGATCGTCTACGGCGACCTGCGCAATGGCCTCCGGAAGAACTGGCGAACCGACAAGTGGACAAGCGCGTCGGCCGCGGCAGCCGGCGCCGCATCTGGTACGGCCATCGGAGTGGCAGCGCTGTCACTTGGTGCGCTCGCAGCGCTGCCCGCCCTGGGTGGGGCAGCCCTGCTGGGCGGACTGTCGTTGCTCGGATACCGGGCGGTTTACCGGTACGCCCTCCGGCGGAGCCACGTCGAGCTCGGCCGACTGCTCGCGGCGGTCGAATCCAATGTGCGGGCAGCAACCGTGTTCGGCGCCCCACCTCCGGCGAGGAGCCCCGCTCCCCGAGGCGACCGTGACGACGGCAGTTCCCTGATCATGATTGCGTAGCGAGCTGGCTCGACTCCCGAGCCGCGGCCGCGCCGGGTGGTGCGGCAGCCCCGCGGGGAGTCCATTACGCGTCTTGGAGTTGGGCCGTATACTTGCCCGTTCCGACCCCCTAACCCCCGTCGCCCATTCCGGAGAGAAAGCATGCGATGCCTGATGATTGCGCTGGCCGTTGGAAGCCTTGCCGCTTGTGAAAAAAAGGTTGAAGAGCCGCCGCCGGCAGTGGTGGTCCCCACGCCGCCCGCAGTAACCATCAACATGGCCGACGTGCCCGGGACATGGGACATTCAAGTGATGGGGATGGCAAGCGACAGCGTGCTCACCACCGGAACACTGGTCGCGACCGGCGACACGGGGGGGTGGATGATGACCTTCATGAATCGCGACCCGATGGCCCTGCAGGTGAGCATTGCCGGTGACAGCATCGTCGCGCAGGCACCGGAATACGAGAGTGTGCTCCGCAAGGGCGTCATGGTTCGCACCACCTCGGTCTACCGTATGGTGGGGCCCAACCTGAACGGACTGACCACTGCGACTTACAAAGGTGTCGGCGCCGATTCGGTCGTTATGCTCCGGACGATCGGCACCCGCAAGACGATGTAACATCCGAGGGGTTGGGCTGGGATCATGTACGAAACGACGGGTCGGAGAGTTCATGGCTCTTCGGCCCGTCAACGTTTGCCTCATACCCGGTCCACCGCCGTCGCACCTCGATCGATACGTCCCGTGGTGCTTCTCATGCGTACGGTGCACCGCAGCCGTGCCGCCCCCGGCGAGTTTGCGCTTGTCGCGCTGTCGGCCGGCGGGCGATGGTCGCGCGAGCGGCGCTGGCGCTCACAGGCCGTCCGTGTCGAGCACCCATATGTCGCTCTGAGATTCCTGCAGCACCATGAATAGGTGGTTTCGTCCCAGCGTCCAGTAGGGCCCATACGCCAGACGCACCGGATCGTCGTATCGGAGCACCAGTTGCGGCATGCCGCCCGCGGGAAACGGAACTGCCCAGATGCCGGCGCCACCCGCGTCATAACCGCTGAAGAGCACCTCGCGTCCGTCGTTCGAGAACGTCGGAAATTGGACGCTCGGCGGCGAAGCCCCGGCCGAATCGACGAGTGAGCGCGGCAGTACAGAATCCGATGGAACGCTGAAAAGTCGTCCGTTCAGGGGATCTGACCCGAACACGATCGAGCGACCATCGGGGGAAAACTTCGGCGCGAGGCCGAATCGGGCCCTCTCGATGGGCATACCGAAACTTCCGTCCGCCGCGATGCGGATCACCCGGATTCCGCCCGGCCCACCGAACACGCCATAGGCAAGCATCCGTCCGTCGGGTGACCAGCTGGGCAGCAGTTCCTGATCCGTGCTCGACGTGACACGAGTCAATGGTCCGCCATCGAGGGCGAGCAAGTAGATGTCGCGCGTGCCGGCTCGCGCTGAGTGAAACGCAACCGTCCGCCCGTCCGGCGACGGTGCTCCTCCGAAGTTCTGGTAGTTGTCGACAGTCAACCGCTCCGCCTCACCGCCTGCCACCGGCATGCGATAGACCTGCGCCTTCCCGCTCAGGTCACCGGCATAGTAGAGGGTGATACCATCTTGCGAGACCAGGGGGTTTTCGGTCGACTGCGTGCCGCGGGTAATCTGGGTCGCGCCGCGAAGACTCATTGGTCGGCTGCCGATCGGCACCGACCAGATATTGGCGACCTTGCTGTAGACATTGTAGGCGAGCCGGCGCCCATCGGCCGAGGTCGCGATGCTTTGCGCCCCGAGCCCGACCGTCACCCGTTCCGTCCGTCCCGTGCCACGAGAGAGGACACGGTAGATATCGCCTGTTCCATGGCGATTCGACACGTAGTAGATCCATTTCCCGTCCGGCGACCAGACCGGCGATGCGTTGAGCGCGACGCTATCGGTGATCGTCCTCCGCGCGCCGGTTTTCACATCGACCACTTCCACCCATCCCGGAGCCATATTGCCGAAGAGTGTGCCGACCATCGTGAAGAACGCATTCCCTCCCGCGCATGCAAGACGGTTACCGTCGGGCGACCAACGGCAACCGGTCACGCTGTAGCTCGTCGTGAGCAATCGGGCTGTCGCGCCCTCCTGCTTGAGCAGGATCGAATCCCCGGCGACATATGCAATCGTCTTTCCGTCCGGTGACCATGCCGCAGAAACGATCGGCGCAGACGTCGAGGCTTCCTGGCGTGGCGTGCCTCCCGATGCGGGAACGGAAAACAGGCCGCGCTGCGTCGCGTACAGAATTCGGCTTCCATCAGGCGACCAGCTCGGGGCCACCTCGATCGCGGCCGTATCGCTGGTGAGCAGCGTTGCGCGGCCCCCAGTGACTTGGCGGACCATGATGCGGGTCGAATAGCCCGTGCCGCCGGCATACGCGAGGAAACGGCCGTCGGGTGAGAGCGCCGGATGGATCTCGAGAAAGTTCTCGTAGGCCACCTTCGACGCGACTCCAAATTCTGGCCGGCGTGGTTCGAGGCCGGTTACCAGCGCGCCGACCACGACTCCAGCCGCGAGCGCGGCCCCCATCGGCGCGATGCGCCGCCAACCGGGACGCCGTACGCTGCGTGCCGGAAGCCGCGTCGGGGTCGGCCGGACGTCCGACATCATGGCCGCGAATGCTGTCACGCTGCCGAACCGGTCAGCGGGAATCTTGGCGAGAGCCGTGAGCACCGCCTCCTCGACGTGGCCGGGAACCGTGTCACGCACCGTGTGAATGGGCGACGGCTTCTCGGTCATGATCTTCGCGATGATCGCTTGGACGCTGCCACCAGTGAACGGCGCCTCGCCCGTCAGCATCTCGTAGGTCACCGCTCCCAAGGCGTAGATGTCGCTCCGCGCGTCGATCTGCTTCTCACCCATCGCCTGCTCGGGCGACATGTACTGCGGCGTGCCCAGCGAGAGGCCCGTCTGCGTCATTCGCGAGCCACCGGCGGTCTGCACTGCGAGTGCGATTCCGAAGTCGGCCACCAGCGCATGCCCGCCCTGCAGCAGGATATTCTCGGGTTTGATGTCGCGGTGGATGATCCCGAGTGCATGCGCGCTCCCCAGGGCGTCGGCCACTTCGCGCGCGATGCGCACCGCGTCGTCGATTGGGAGCTGGCGCTCACGGTCCAGTCGCGATCGTAGCGTTTCGCCCGTCACCAGCGGCATCACGTAGTACAGAAGTCCGTCCGCTTCCCCGCTATCGAGTAATGGCAGAATATGCGGATGCTGCAGCCTGGCCGTGGTTCGGATCTCGGACAGGAAGCGTTCTCCCCCGAGCGCGGCACCGAGGTCGGGATGCAGCACCTTGATCGCGACGTCACGATCGTGCTTTATGTCGTGCGCCAGATACACCGTGGCCATGCCGCCGGCGCCGAGTTCTCGCTCGACGCGGTAACGGCCCGAGAGGGCCGTGGTGAGGCGGGCAATACTCATGCGCGGCTCACATGCTGCTCGTCGGTGAAGCAACGGCTCGGCTGGGGTCGCTAACCCGGCGTGTCTTCCGCACGAGGCTACTCATTCGCCGCCGCACTCATCAACGCCGTCGCGAACACCACGCCTTCCAGGAACGACTTCACGGGAATCCGCTCGTCTCGGCCGTGGAGGCGTGTCTCATCGACCGGCATGGCGATACCGTACAGGCCGTAGACAGGGATTCCAGCGTTTCGGAAGAAGAGTCCATCGGTCGCGCCGTTCTCCTGCACCGGCGTGATCGGAATCTCTCGGCCCCAGGCGGCCATCGATGCAACCCGGACAAGCGCCAGGCGCTCTGGCAGCAACGGCGACGCGGCCGATGGTTTTGCCGGCTTGATCTCTGCGATCACGATACCGCTATCGGCCACCACCCGCCGCAGCACCCGCAGCGCCTGTTCCGATGTCTCACCCGGCACAAGCCGGCAGTTCACTGTGACCTCCGCCAGTGCAGGCAACGCATTCTCGGCGTGCCCACCTCGAAGCATCGTGGGAATGCAGGTGGTGCGCACCAGCGCATTGTAGGCTGGTGAGATCGCAGCGAGCCGCTCCACCGCAGGTGCCCGCATCGGCATCGCGATCGCCGCACGGATCACCGCCGCCTCCCTGGTCGGCACAAATGCTGCGCGCGCCGCGAGTTGTGCACGACTGATCTCGGTAAAATGCAGTGGAAATCGGAACGCCTCGAGGCGCCGGAGCGCCGCGGCCATCCGGTAGATCGCGTTGTCCGGTCGTGGCAGCGACGAGTGACCGCCAGCGTTCCGCGCCGACACCGTCACCGACCAGTACACCTTCTCGGCTCCCTGTAATTCGAGCCAGGCCAGCTTGCCATGATCGATCATGGGTCCGCCGGCATCGAAGTTGAAGACGTATTCCGCGTCCACGAGTCCTCGATGGTTCTTGAGCAACCACTCCGCACCAGGTTGGTCGCCGTTCTCCTCGCCCGATGTCAGCGCAAGGATCACGTCGCGTTTGGGTGGGACGCCCGATCGTACCAGCGCCAATGCACCCGCGACCAGCGTCGTCGCGGGTCCCTTGTCGTCGATGGTGCCGCGACCGTAGAGCCATCCATCTTGCTCGAGCAGCGTGAACGGGTCGACCGTCCAGTCTTCGCGTAACGCGTCGACGACGTCGAGGTGGGCGAGAAAAAGCACAGGCTTGTCCCCGCCCGTTCCGCGAACGCGAACGACGATATTGCGATTCTTCGCCTCAGGACCGATGACGGCGATGTCAGTCTCCGGCACACCCGCGGCGCGGAACCTTGCGGCGAGCTTCTCGGCGAGTGGCGTGACATCACCGCGATCGAGCGACGTATTGATACCGATCATTTCGGTGAGAATTTCCCGCGCTTCGCGCTGCGCGGCATCTGGACCGCTCTGAGCGCCCAGCGGCGTGGAAATCGCGAGCATCAAGAGTGCGATCGCAACACGTGTCATCAATGGCTCCGGGTCATGAGATTCATCACTTGTTCGCGTCATCGACAGCGCGCTTCATCCGCGTCACCCAGTTCGGGACGACACGGACGTGGGTTCCGGTCACTTGTTCCGGTCCCTGGACATAGATGATGCCGCCGTCGTGCGAGAGCCTGTTGGACCAGCCGGGCGTGTCGGAGAATCGCGGATCGCGACCCAGGACCGTCGGCGCACCGACAGGTTCGCCGGTGACGCGGTCGACACGCACCACGTTCCAGGATACCCCGAGGCGATAGACGACTTTCGTGTCCGATAGCCATAGGGGTTCACGACCCTCAGACGCGATCTGCCACTGCCGGCCCGGCGAGGGAAACGATGTCGCCACGACCCGGCTGCCCTCCGTTGTCTGGTAGAGCAGTCGAGTTCCATCGGGAGAAACAGAGGCGAATCGCGCGGGGGTAGTGAGCACCGTGTCGAATACGGGCTTCGACACGGTCGGATCAAAACGGAACACCGTCGAGCCACCCCAATCCTGGGCGACAACGCTGCGGTCCGCTGGCAAGTCGATAGGGTCAGGGTTCGTGATATCCACCGGCATCGTCATGATCGTATCCGGCGCCCGCCCAGAACTTGGTGCGCCACGTACCACACTCCATTGTTCACGGTTGCGAACGCCCGCAACGAGGTACTGCGCATCAGGGCTCCATAGCGCGTGTCGAATCTGTTCCGCCCGAAGCCAGGTGAACTGCTGGCCGGTCCGGAGATCGTATTGGCGCAACTCCGTGCCGTCGCTCACCTGCACGACCGCAGCGAACCACCGGCCGTCGCGGCTCAGGTCGTACCGCTGGAAATCAGCTGAGGGGATCGGCAGCGGCTTGGGTGGGTCGCCAGGTCCGAGGCGGACGATGTGCCCGACGGCGGCATCGACTCCGGGCACGTACACCAGTGCACCATTTTTCGCGATGTCGAACTGCGCCTCGCCGATCGCCTCGCGCCGCACCCCGGGCACCAGGCGCACCGAACGGCCAGCTTGGTGAGTAGCCGGGTCGTACGACGCCGCGGTCAGCGCGCCATCACCCGCGACCCACACGATGTATCGCTCGTCGATCACCCTGAAGCCGGAACCCGTCAGCAGCGTTGCCGTGGACGAGTCGCTCACCTTGCTCCTGACCGTCAGTCGCGAGGTCGTGGCCGGATCGACAACCTCGACAATGCGATTTGCATAGCAGAGCAACACGTGCTCGGACAGCTCTTGGCCAAATGCACAGCGGTTGCCGGTTCGCGATCGTGCCGTACCTGCCGCCGGGTCGAGTTTGCTGATCCGATAGCCGTCGGCATCCGTTGCCAGCAGCTCCGACGGTGATAGCCATTGCATCCAATTCGTGCTCTGGCCGTCGAGCAGCCTTCGAGCCTCGCCGCCCCCGATCGGTATGACCATCACGTCGTCGCCGAGGAGGAAGGCAACCTGCGCTCCATCGGGAGACATCCGTGGAGCCGTCCCGCCGACGGTCCCCTGAATCATCCGTGACTCATCGCTTTGCAACGAGCGATACCAGATTGCCGTCGTCTCGCCCTGACGCGCTGCGTACACGACGAAGTCGCCGTTCGAGGCCACTGACAGCGCACGGAGCGCCAGGCCATAGGACGCATCGAGGCGACTTGATTCGAATGAAATCGGCGCGCTGTCCGGAAACGCTGCGTCGTACATACTCGGCCCGCTCGACCCTGGCTTCTGTTGCCACTGCCATGCAGCGAGCGCCGCGAAGGCGATAGTCGTACCGGCCAGCAGCATCGTCGCGCGGTCAGGGCGTCGGCCATCTGACCTCGAAGGACGGGATGATGTCCGCCTCGCCGTCGCGGTGCCTGTGCCGCCCGTCAGCGCCGCGCCAAATTCGGCGGCGCTGGCGAATCGGTCGGCCGGCAACTTCTCCAATGCCCGAAAGACGGCGTCTTCCACCACGTCCGGCACAGCCTTTCGTTGCGCCATGAGAGGACGCGGTTCCTCGGTCATGATCCGGGCCACGATTGCCTGCACGGTCGGCCCCGTGAATGGGGCCTCACCCACCAGCATCTCGTAGGTCACGGCGCCCAGCGCGTAGATATCACTGCGCGCGTCGATCTGCTTCTCG
>JBDSMU010000069.1:0-71947 GCA_039915685.1 Gemmatimonadales bacterium
CTTCTCCCGACCCGCAACAGCAAGCTCGCATTCCGCGAGGACGGGGACATGACGTACGTTGAGTACTTCGGCGTGCAGACCTACCAATTCCCGACCCGCGATTGCGCGATGATTCCAATCGCGAACACCACCGCCGAGATGATCGCGGAATGGATTGCGATTGGAGTCCGTGACGACCTGCTTGGAGGGGGAGCGCAACTCTCCTTTCTGGAAATCGAAGTCGAGGAATCGTTTGGGCAGGTCGCGAGCTACAGCGAGATACTGACCGCGCCCGCTACCCCCACGTTCGGAGGCGCTGATGCCCACCAGTGAACCACTCATTTCGGGGCCCCAACTCGAGGCTCGCCTCGCGCTGCTCCCGGGCTGGGCGAGTGACGGGGCGTGGATAACGCGCGAGTACCGCACTGACGGCTGGCGCACCACCATGCTGGTCGTGGGCGCGATCGCCTTCGTCGCCGAATCGGCGAATCACCACCCCGACCTGGGCGTGCACTGGGGCCGGGTTACCGTGCGCCTGCAGACCCATTCAGCGGGCGGCGTCAGCGAGAAGGACCTGCAACTCGCTGAACGACTTGAGCAGACCATCACCTGGAAGCCCGCAGGCACCTTCCCGGGGCTCGAGGGTCAATCGGACGAATGGCTTCGAGCCTGACACACCGGTGACACCCATGACGACCGCGGTCGTGATTTCGCTCGATCCGGTTCCTGATCCGCTCGCGGTCCTCGGCCGGTTCGCCGATCGAGGGTCGCCGATTTTGCTCCACAGTGCAGCACCCGGTCACCCCCTCTCCCGGTATTCATACCTCGCGGCAAACCCTGTTGCGACGCTCTTGCGCGACGCCGACGGGTGGAGTGAAGTGGCTGGCGTGATCCGGCAGTCGTTGGCCTCGCCGGGGGCGGTCCTCCCCGAACTCCCTCCGTTTCAGGGCGGCTGGGCGGGCTGGTTCGGTTACGAACTCGGCCGTGCCTTCGACACCATGCAATGCGCAAGTGGCGAGGGCAGTGGCGCTCCCGATGTTGCGCTGGCGTTGTACGACTGGGTGATCGCGTGGGACCATGCCGTTGATCGCGCGTGGCTGGTGAGCACCGGAATTGACGCCGGCGGGGATCGCGATCCTGATCGCGCCGCTCAACGGGCCCGGACTGTCTTCGAGACGGTCGCGGGTATCGGAAGCACGCCGCCCGCCAGCCGTGCGGGCCAGCCGCGCGGTGAATCGGTGACCCGCGCCGACTTCACGCCGGACGAGTACCGCACGGCGGTGGCCCGAGTGGTCGAGCACGTCCGCGCCGGCGACATCTTTCAGGCAAATATCTCGCAGCGATTCATCCGGGAATTCACCGCCGACCCGTTGGAACTCTACCGAGCGCTGGTGGCTCGCAGTCCCGCGCCGATGGCCGCGTTTGTCGCCCACCTGCCCCATCACGCGTTGTCCGTCTCGCCCGAACGGTTCGTGCGTTTCACGCCGACGACGCGCGAAATCGAGACGCGCCCGATCAAGGGAACCCGTCCGCGCGGGTCCACGGCCGTGGAGGATGCAGCGCTTGCGCACGACCTTTCATCCAGCGTGAAGGATCGCGCCGAGAACGTGATGATCGTCGACCTGCTCCGGAACGACCTCGCCCGGGTTGCCGTCACCGGCACGGTCGAGACGCCGTCGGTGTGCGCGCTCGAGACGCACCCAACCGTGCACCATCTGGTTTCGACGGTTACCGCACAGCTGCGACCGGGGCTCGATGCACTCGACCTTCTGGCCGCGACGTTCCCCGGCGGCTCGGTCACGGGTGCCCCCAAGATCCGCGCGATGGAGGTGATCGCATCGATCGAGCCGGTGCGCCGGGGGGTGTACTGCGGCGCGATCGGGTGGATCGGACTCGACGGCGCTCTCGATACCAGCATCGCGATCCGCACCATCACGCTCGATGGGCATGACGCGTCGTATCACGCTGGCGGAGGAGTTACCGCGCTTTCCTCGCCTGAGGGGGAACATCTCGAGACGCTCGACAAGGCACGGGCTCTTGCCGCCGCCCTGGAGGAAGTCGGATGATCCTCCTGATCGACCACGATGACTCATTCGTGCACATCCTGGCCGGATATGTGGCGACGCTCGGTTCCGAGCCGCTGGTCATCCGGGTGAGCGCGCTCACCATCCACGATGTCGACCAGCTCGCACCGTCGGGGATCATTCTGTCGCCAGGTCCCGGCGCGCCCGAAGATTGCGCCCTCGCGCTCGACGTCGTGCGGCAGTACGGCCCGTTCACTCCGGTGCTTGGCGTTTGCCTCGGGCATCAGTGCATCGCCACGAGTTATGGTGGCGCGGTCGATCGCGCCAGGCTCCCGCGACACGGGATGACATCACCCATTGAGCACGACGGAAGGGGCGTGTTCACCGGGATTCCCAGTCCCTTTTCCGCCACGCGATACCACGCACTCGTGGTGCGCGACGAGGGTTTGCCGAATTGCCTGGTGGTCACGGCGAGGGCGACAGACGACGGCGAGATCATGGGAATCCGCCACCGCACTCATCCGGTGGAAGGGGTCCAGTTTCATCCCGAATCGGTGTTGACCCAACACGGGCATGCCTTGGTCGAGAACTTCCTGTCGCGTGTCGGCACCGAGTACGCTTGACCGCCTAGAGGTCGCGGTTTCGCCGTCGTTCGCGTCGCCATGAATCCATGCCGGCCACCTCGCCGGCCCGGCCCAGGATGAACGAAACGCAGAGCGCCACCAAAAGAATGTATTGGCGCGCGTCCAGTGGCCCCCGTGACGACGCTGCGATCGCAAGCGTGATCGCGATCACGATCCCGAGCAGCGACGCCAAGTTCGTGAACGCCCCCACGACCAAGAGCACGCCGGTTACCGTCTGTCCCCACGCGACCACCGCTGCCACCACGATCCCATGCGGCATCAGGAGGTCGCGCACCACAGCCGCCATCGGCCCCGATGGATGAGTGGCAAGCCAAGTCGCCAAGCGTGCCGGCAACTCAAGCTGCCACTGCAACGACGTTACCGGCACAGGCAGGAAGTCGACCATGTTGTACAGCGTGAGCTTGCCAACCCCGGCGTAGAGAAAGATGCCGCCGACCACCACGCGCAGCATCACCAGGCCGCGTGCCGCGGCGGCGCCGCGCGCCCGGTACGGTGGATCAATCACCGAACGAGATCCCGAGATGGCGCGCGGTCAGGATAATGCCGGAGTCGAGGGGAACGGTCTTCAGTCGGCCGATTACCTCATCGAACGGCACTCGCGACACATTGGGCGGTGTGTAAGCGATCATCACGCCGAACTCGCCATCGGCGATGGAACGGATCGCCGCCGATCCGAATCGCAGCGCCAGCAGGCGATCAAACGTGGTGGGTGAACCGCCCCGCTGGAGATGGCCGAGCACCAGCGAACGTGTCTCCTTGCCGGTGCGTTGCGCGATGCCGCGCGCCACCTGCTCACCGACGCCGCCAAAGCGGTCGCTGGTCCCGACTTGTCGGCGTTCCGCGTACACCGCATCGCCGTCCACCGGTCGCGCGCCCTCGGCAACAACCACAATCGCGAAGTGCCGACCCACCCGCTCACGCTCGCGAACCTTGTCGCACACCTTGTCCATGCTGAATGGGATCTCCGGGATCAGGATCACGTCAGCGGTGCCCGAGATGCCGGTGTGAAGTGCGATCCACCCGGCATCGCGACCCATCAGTTCCACCACCATCACACGATCATGCGCCTCGGCGGTGGTATGCAGCTTGTCGAGCGCGTCAGTGGCCGTTGAGACCGCCGTGTCGAATCCGAACGTCGTCTCGGTGCCCCACACGTCATTGTCGATCGTCTTGGGAACGCCGACGACGGGCAAGCCCCGCCGGCCCAACTCCGCAGCAATACTTAGCGAACCGTCGCCACCGATCGACACCAGGGCGTCGATGCCCTCGCGACGGAATGCGCTGATCAGCTCGTCGCAACGATCGATCTCGACGACGCTGCCATCGGGCTGCAGCTTTGGCCAGCGAAGTGGGTTGCCCCGATTGGTGGTGCCGAGGATCGTCCCGCCGAGATGGGTGATGCCCCGCACCTGTTCCACACCGAGCGGCATCAAACCGGTACCGTCGTAGATGCCATGGAATCCGCGGCGAATACCGACGCACTCCCAACCGCGATCAACCGCCGTGAGTACCACGGCGCGGATCACCGCATTGAGACCTGGCGCGTCGCCGCCGCCGGTCGAAATGGCAATCTTCACGCAACCCCTGTCGTTGACCTGCCGAGCTCGACCGGCAGGACGCCGGCCATGCACCTGCGGCAGCATGCCTGCGCAAAGTATAGGGGTACGGATGGATGGTGCCGAACCGCTGGTCCCTTCGCTGGCATTGGGGCGCCGTTATCATTCGCCATGATCAGTATTCGTTATGCATTAAGCGCCCTCCTCTTCGGTGCAAGTGCCCAACTGGCGGCACAGGCGCCGGTGGTTCCAGCCGTTCCGTCGGTCAGTCCCGCGGCGGCCCCCATTGATTCCGCGCGACCGCCTCACGCTTCGCGCACCCTCGCCGTGCTACCCGGCTCCATGCTCCCCGCCAACCGCATCATCGCGTACTACGGCACGCCGCTGTCGAAGCGCATGGGCATTCTGGGCGAGATCCCGCCGGCGCAGATGCTCGCACGGCTCGATTCTACGGCCCGGGAATGGGAGAAAGCCGACAGCACGACGCCGGTCAAGCGGGCGCTTCACATGATCGTCACGGTGGCCCAGGCATCGCCCGGTCGTGACGGCATGTACCGCGGGCGCACGGGAGATCAAGTCATCGCAACCGTGGCGCAATGGGCCGAGGAGCATGACTACCTGCTCTTCCTGGATATCCAGCCTGGTCGGAGCTCGATCGAGGCAGAGTTGCCCCGGTTGCTCCCCTGGCTCCGGAAACCCTACGTCCACCTCGGGCTCGACCCCGAATTCGCGATGTCGGCCACCGGGATTCCCGGGAGGCGCATCGGGACCCTTGATGCGCGGAACGTCAATCATGCCATCGGCGTTCTTGCGAAGCTGGTCGAAGAGCACGGGCTACCGCCGAAGGTGCTGGTGGTCCATCGGTTCACCGAGAAGATGCTGACGAATCACCAGAATATCCGGACCGACCCGCGAGTTCAGGTGGTGATTCACGCGGACGGTTTCGGAGCTCCGGCACTCAAGAAGAACATCTTCGACCTGGTCGTGACCCGCAGGCCGGTCCAGTACGCCGGCCTCAAGATCTTCTACAGGAATGACAAGCCGAGGATGACGATGGCTCAGGTTTTGGCACTCAGGCCGATTCCCCTCTACATCCAGTACCAGTGAGCCCGATGCTCATCCGCTGCGCCGCGGGCAGCGTCGTGGCGCTTGTGCTGGCAGCGGCCCCGTATCCCATTGCCGCGCAAGCTCAGGCCCAGGTCGCCGATTCGGCCCAGCTCGCACTGGGGCGGAAGGTGTTCGAGTCGAAAGGCCTCTGCTTTTCCTGTCACGGCAAGAGTGGCGATGGCCTGCTCGGCCCGACCACGAATCTCGTGAGCCGAACGTTCACGCACACCAAGGGCAGTGTGGCCGAGCTGGTGGCGCTGATCAAGGCGGGGATCTCGGCAGACCAATCGGCCAGTAAGCAGGTCATGCCCGCTCGCGGTGGCTCACGGATAAGCGACCGCGAACTGGCAGCAGTTGCGGCGTACGTCAAGCATATGAATTCCATGGCGCGTGCCCCGTCGAGCATTTTATGATTGGTATCAACTAGTACTACGCCATAAGCCCCCCGAAGTTTTTTAGTAGTACATGTCACGAATACTACACATCATGCCGCGTTGTAGCGCCGTTATCCCTTGAAAAACGGTCGCTGACGTAGTATACTCCACAACCTCAGGCCTGACCCTACTACAATCGCTCTTGTTGGCTGCTACATTGTCCTCTCTGCAGGGCTTTCGCATCATGCGCGCACGCGAGGAGTTGCACCTGGATCTCCCCACCTCCCATCGAATCCCGCTCACCTGGCTGCTCCATCATGGCGGCCCGTCGGTGCGGTTCCGTACCCTGTCGGAGCTTTCCCCCAAGGGAAGCGTCGACCGGGCGACCATGACGGAGGCCCTGACTGCCGCCGTCCTCTCCTCCCCGGTATCGGCCGTCACCACCCGGCAGCAGGAAAACGGGATGTGGGGAACCAACTTCCTGGGATACGGCCCGTCTCCGCGGGACAAGATCGAGGAAGCCGGCACGGTCGCGCAGTATCGCCGCCTGATCGAGCTCGGTTTGCCTCGTACCACGCGCCCGTTTCGTCTCGCCGAACGCTTGATGTTCCGTACCCTGTCGCGCGACCCCGATCTGCTGCTCTACGGGGAGTTCGCCGATGCTGCGGAGGAGGATCCCCGGTACGCCGAGTGGTATAGGTATCAGGTGCGGGAAGGAGTGAGCGCGGCGCTGGCGGAGGCGGGACACCAGGACGATCCCCGATTACGGGGGTCGGCACACAAGGTGGCGACTGCGGTTTCGGCCTTCCTTCGCTCGCCGCAGGCCGATGACGCGCTGATCAAGCGGTCGGGCGGATGGCAACTTCCCCCCGACGTGACGCCGCCAAGCTGGTGGTCACTCTCGCTCTTCGCGGCAATGCCTGCGCTGCAGCGCGAGCGCGCGGGTTTCATGGATCGACTCGGGCAGTATCTGGCGCAGCCCTGCGAGCGCCGAAGCTTCATGATCGGGATTGGTTCGCGGACGTGGAAGCCGGTGCATCTGGTGCTGGGTGATCCGATCGATGTCGACAACAAGGGGCAGCCGAAGGATTTGCCGCTCGCGTTGCACTTCATAGAGTTGCTCGCGAACATGGGTCAGATCGCGGCGGTCGAGAGTGCGCACACCCTCTTTCTCCAGCTTCTCGGCGACCTCGATGCCGATGGCGTGTGGCATCCGAAGAATCTGCGTTCGCAACCGAAGGCGCTGTCGCCGATCACGTACCATTGCTGGCCCCTCTCGGCGGACGACAACTCGCTCGAGTCCCGGCAAGCGGACATCACGTTCCGCCTTGCCCTGATCGCCAAACAGCTGGGATGGAGCCTCGAGTACTCCTGACATGGGCACAGCCATTGACCTGACGCCCTTCGGCTTCACGCCGACGGAGAGCCTGATCTACGAGGTGCTGCTCACCAGCGGCCCCGGCACCGGATACACGATCGCTCGTGAAGCCGGTCTGGCCCGGGCAAATGTGTACGCGGCGCTTGAGGGCTTGGTGACCAAGGGCGCCTCGCGGGTGGAGGACGGGCGGCCTCGCCGGTTTCGCCCGGAACCGCCGAGCACCCTGCTGGCGCGCCTCACCGATCGGCAGGGCGAGGCAATCGACCGACTGAGCGCCGCGCTGTCAGCACTTGCGGCGCCCACCACAGCCACGCTCGTCGAACTCACATCTTCGCGAGGAGCTGTTCAACTGATGGGGCATGAGATAGCTCGCGCAGAGCGAAGCGTCGACCTGCTGGCACCGCCTGATGGGTGTCTGGCGCTGGCTCCTCAACTTCGGCGAGCCATGAACGCACAGCTCGTGCTGTCGGTTTCGTCCACTGCGGCGGTCTCGCTGGGAACGATGATTGTCGACGTGGTGGAGCGTGGTGGGTGGCCGGGTGAGCCAGTGATCATGGTCGTCGACTCCCGCGCCGCGGTAATCGGCAGCCGAGATAGCGATCACTTTAGCGGGCACTGGGGGAGCGGCGACGCATTCGTCGCAGCCGCCGCCCATGCGCTGGCGCAAATTCGGAGTGGGACATGAGCACCGGCGCGATGGAGGAAATGGATCCGGCGTTCGTGGCTTTGCAGCGCGACTACCTGCGTGAGGCGCCCGCCCGGTTGGCTGAGCTGCGCAAGGACCTGGCGGCGTTCCGTGCCGGCGAACCCGATGCGCTCGAGTCGCTGCGCCAGCGATTCCACCGCCTCGCGGGCTCCGGTGGCTCATATGGCTTTCCGCGGGTCACCGAGGTGGCAAGGGCGCAGGAACACCGGATCATGACGCCACCCGAACCGGTCCCCACGGCCGTCGCCGACTCCGACGCGTTCGACACCGCGATCAACGACCTGAAGGCGGCATTCGACGAAGCAGCGGTCGATATGGGAGTTCCGCTCGTGCTGGGGCGTCTCCCGGGCTTCGGCTGGCGCGCTCTCGTCCTGATGGGCGATTCCGAGCCGCGCCGCGCGATCGTGCAGGCCCTCGAGGAAACGGGATTTGTCGCATCGTCACACGACGCTCCGGTCGATCCGTGGGACGTCGCACCTTCGGAGCGTCCCGACCTCGTGATCATTGGGGCGGAGGCAGGTGACGACCCGCTCGCGCTCGCCCGGTACTGGGCCGCCCCGACACCCGAGCGGCCGCGCGCGGTTGTCCTCGCCGACCCGGACAATCGTTTCGACCGCCTGCGCATTGCAGCGGCCGGGGTCGACGCGGTATTCGGCCCCACGACGTTGCCGCGCGGGTTGGCGCAATACGCCTGTGCGCTTGCCCAGATCGGCGCACCGCCCGCGAATGTCCTCGTGGTGGAAGATGATCCCCAGCAGGCGCAGCTTCTGGCCACGTGGCTCGGCCAGCTGAATGCCCAGGTCTCAATCTGCGAGAGCGCACAAGTCGCGCGTGAAGCGCTCGCGCACGAAACCCCCGACCTCGTCCTGCTCGATGTCGACCTTCCCGACGTCGATGGCTACGCCCTGGCGAGGCTGATCCGTCAAGACCCGCGCCTCGGACTGGTGCCAATCGTTTTCCTCACCGCGCGCCACTCGCTTGCCGATGAAATGGAGGGCCTGCGCGCCGGTGGCGATGACTTCATCGCGAAGCCGATCGACCGAAGTCACCTTCTGCAGGTTGTCCTGACACGCACCGAGCGCGGGCGCCGGATCCGGGATCTCGTGCACCGCGACGGCCTCACCGGCGTGCTCAACCATGCGACGCTCATGGCAGAGCTCGAGCATGCCCTCGCGTTCGCGACCCGACACGGCGAGGCGCTGACGTTCCTGATGCTCGACCTCGATCACTTCAAGCGCGTCAACGACACGCATGGTCACCTTGTCGGTGATCAGGTCCTGATGCATGTGGCGCGCATCTTCAGGAAGGTGATCCGCGGGTCGGACATGCTGGGCCGCTACGGAGGGGAGGAGTTCGGGATCATTCTGCGCCGCTGCCCGCCCGCAAACGGACGCGCCATCGCCGAAAAGCTGCGGCAGGCGCTTTCCGATGCGCCGATCGCGATCGGCGGCCCTGATCCGATTGCACTGCGGGTGAGCATCGGCGTTGCGTCGTTCCCGGGATCCGGGATGACAGCTACCGACGTGGCCTCGACCGCGGATCGGGCCCTCTACCGCGCCAAGGCGTCGGGCCGCGATCGGGTGGAGATGGCGTAGGGAGCGGTTAGTGCGGAAAATGCCGTGACAGCGGCACCACGTCCCGCGGGTTTTCATCACCGAAGAGCAGCTTCCCCTCCGTGTACCGGACGTCCTTGAGCGCCAGCGCCAATACCTCGCCCAGCTCCTCCACCAGGTGAATCTCGAGCCGCTTGCGCGCCTCGGCCGGCAGGTCGTCGAGGTCGGACTCGTTCTGTTTCGGCACGATCACCCGGGTAATCCCGGCGCGCAGTGCGCCCAGCAGCTTCTCCTTCACGCCACCGATTGGCAGCACTCGTCCGCGGAGCGTCACCTCACCGGTCATCGCGATATCGTGACGGACCTCGCGGCCCGACAGCGACGACACCAGCGCCGTGGACATGGTGATGCCGGCGCTCGGGCCATCCTTGGGAATCGCCCCGGCTGGCACGTGGATGTGCACGTCGTGGTTGAACATCTCATCGCCGATGTGCAGTGCGGCCGCGTGCGCGCGAGCATAAGTCCAGGCAGCGCGCGCCGACTCCTTCATGACGTCGCCCAACTGCCCGGTCAAGACCAGTTCACCTTTGCCACGCATCGTGGACGCCTCGACGAACATGATGTCGCCACCCATCGGCGTGTAATACATTCCGGTCGCGAGCCCGACCTGGTCGACGCCCGACTTCTCCTCGGGGTGCAGCTTCGGCCGACCGAGGAGCTCTCGGACCATCGGCGCGGTGACCGACACATGTTCGTCGGTGCTGTCGGCGAGCCGACGAGCCACCTTGCGGGCGACCCGCCCGATCTCACGCTCGAGTTGGCGGACCCCTGCCTCGCGAGTGTATCGCTGCACCAACTCCAATAACGCCGGACCGGTGAAGTCGAGGAATTCCTCACTGAGTCCGTTGTCGGCAACCTGCCGCGGGACCAGATACCGCTCGGCGATCGCGACCTTCTCGACCTCGATGTACCCGCTGAACTCGACCACTTCCATGCGGTCAAGGAGCGGCGCGGGGATGTTCTGAATGAAGTTCGCGGTCGCGACGAACATCACCTCGCTCAGGTCGAACGGCAGCCCGAGGTAATGGTCGGTAAAGGAGTCGTTTTGGGCCGGGTCGAGCACCTCGAGGAGGGCTGATGCGGGGTCGCCCTGGAACGACACACCGAGCTTGTCGATCTCGTCGAGCAGGAAGACCGGATTGCGGGTGCCCGCCTGCTTCAGGCCCTGGATGATGCGCCCCGGCATGGCACCCACGTACGTGCGGCGATGGCCGCGGATGTCGGCCTCGTCCCGGGCGCCACCGAGCGACACGCGCACGTACTTGCGACCCATGGCTCGGGCGATGCTCTTGGCCACTGATGTCTTGCCGACGCCCGGCGGGCCAACAAACAGCAGGATCGGCGAGCGCTTCCGCGCCTCGTCCGCTGCATCCACGGCCGGCGGTGGAATCTCGGCCGCACCAGGCACCACCCCATCGGTGTTGGCGGGCACGTCGCCTGCCTTCTGTGACGGCGGAGCGTCCATCTGCGGGGCCGGTTGCGATGCATCCCGGCGGGCGCGCATCGCGCGAACCGCGAGGAACTCCAGCACGCGGTCCTTCACGTCGCCGAGTGCGTAGTGATCCGCATCGAGAATGGCCGCAGCCTCGGGCAATGCCAGTCGCTCGTCACTGCGCTCGTTCCATGGCAACTCGGCGACGTGCTCGAGGAAGGTGCGGATCACCTGCGCCTCCATCGATTCCCGGCCGGTGCGCCGAAGACGACCCAGCTCGCGATCGACTTCTTTTCGTGCCTGCTCCGAAAGCTCAAGCTCCTCGAGGCGTGCCTCGAGGTCTTCGACCTCACCGGCATCGTCCTCATCGCCCAGCTCACGGCGAATCGTCTTGAGCTGCTCGCGGAGGTAGATCTCGCGCTGGCGATCGCCCAACTCCTCCTGGACCTGCGACTTGATCTCCTCCTGCGCATCGAGAACGGCCACCTGGCGCTGCACGTGCACGAGCACGCGTCGGAGACGCTCATCGACCGCCAGCGCCTCGAGCAGCCCCTGTCGTTCAACGGTCGAAAGGTCAAGGTAGCCCGCGACCAGGTCGGCGAAGCGACCCGGCTCCTCAACACCGTTGAGCACCTGCTGCACCACTTCCTCGGGGAGGCCCGACTTCTGACCCAGCTCGGCGGCCTTGGCACGCAACTCACGGTGTAGCGCCACGAACGATGCGTCAGTAGCGTCTACCGGCGGAAGATCCTCCATCGGTCGCACGGTGGCGACGAGGTAGCCATCCTCCTCGGTCATCTGAAGCGCCATTCCCCGGCGTTCGCCGTGGAGGAGCAGCTGCATGCCCGACATGCCGCGCTGCAACTGCCCGATGCGCGCGATGGTGCCGACAGTGTGGAGCCCGTCTGCCGAAACTGCCTCGATGTTCTCCTTCTGGGCAACGGCAAGCACCAGCTTGTCGGGGGACGCGAGGGCGGCCTCAATGGCCTTGAGGGTCATCGAACGACCTGCGCCGATCGGCGAGGTCACGCCAGGGAAGAGCACGACATCCCGAAGGGGAAGCACGGGCAGCGAGAGGATTTCAGTCAACGCGGGTCTCCAGTTGAACCAGTGTGTCGGCCATGCCCACGAAACGGGATGGTCACGACTGCTGGTTCCTGAGGGGCATCGTGCATGCCACAAATCTGGGGGGATCCCCTGCCTCTGTGGCGGGACTGAGGCGAGCTTCCCGCCATCGGGGCACCCCGGCATCCGTCCGGCTTCCGCCACCTGTCGGGTCGGCAGGGATCACTGGCACGTTGCCCGCATGCGCATCCATGTGCAGATTAAGGGGTTAGTGACCAATCTTCGACCCGCCCATGATAAGGATCCCGAATGAGAGATCCCGCAGGCCATTCCTTGCCAACCCTCCTCAAGGACGCCCTCGGTGAGGCGTATACGATTGAGGGCGAGATTGGACGTGGTGGGATGGGCGTGGTCTTCCGGGCACGCGATGAACGACTGCAGCGTCGCGTGGCGATCAAGGTGTTGCCGCCGGAGCTGGCGTTTTCGGGCGAGATCCGCGAGCGATTCACGCGCGAGGCCCAGACAGCGGCCCGACTGGCCCACCCACACATCGTGCCGATTCACGATGTTGGTCAGGGTGAGGGAATCGTGTACTTCGTAATGGGCCTGATCGAGGGAGAGTCACTGGCAGCAAGGATCAGGCGTCGCGGGCGGGTCCCCATCGACGATACTCGTCGCATCATGAAGGAGACAGCCGACGCGCTGTCCGCCGCCCATGCCATGTCGGTGATCCATCGCGACATCAAGCCCGACAACATCCTGCTTGAAGGAACGCGTGGCCGTGTGGTCGTGACCGATTTCGGCATCGCCAAGGCCCTGTCAGGGGCGAGTGGCGCGACGCTCACAAGTGCCGGCATGGCAATCGGGACGCCCTCGTACATGAGCCCTGAGCAGGCTGCGGGTGAGCGCGACATCGACGGACGCAGCGATGTCTACTCGCTGGGTGTGGTGGCATTTCAGATGCTGTCCGGGGAGCTGCCCTTCAATGCACCGACAGTCGCCGGCATCCTGATGAAGCACATTACCGAACCGGCGGCACTGCTGCACGAGATGCACTCCGACATCCCGGAAGACTTGTCTCTCGCGGTGGCCCGCTGTCTAGAGAAAGATCCTGAGAACCGCTGGCCGTCGGCCGATGCATTGAGGCGATCGCTCGAGAGCCGCAACGTCGCGGGTTACCGTCCCACCGGGCTGGGCTGGAAGGCGCAGACCCGTCCCGAGACGGCTCGTTCACCAACCTCTGCGCGCCCGACCCGCCCGCTCACCGATCGCGCTCCATCGACCTCGCGTCCACCGCGACCGCTCGCGGGAACCCGACCGGCGCCTCGCGCGCCGTTGGGCGAGCGAGTTGGCCGCAGCAACCTCCCGGCAGCGCGCTCTGCAGGTACTCCCCTCTCCCGCCACGAGGCGCGCCGTGCCGCGCGCGACAAGGCAAAAAACGAGGCTGCCCTGCCGGAAACCGGGGAGCCAATCATCATCCGGCAGACCCGGGCGGAGTTCGCCAAGACAGTAGCAGTGTCGGGCGGCTGCTTCCTGATCAATGCAATTGCACCGGGCCTCGACACCCCGTGGTTTCTGTTCGTGCTCGGCGGGATGTCGTTCGGATTGTTCAAACGCTACTCCGACCTCTGGCAGGCTGGATACTCCTGGCGCGATGTGCTCAATCGCCCCGACGCACCGGATGCGGTTTCGTCCAATTCGACGAAGCGATTCAAGGGCGTGAAGGCGGTGCTCGACCCCAAACCCGACGACCTCGGGAAGCACTTCGGGCGGGTGCGCATGGTCCACGGCGATCGCGCGGCGATTCTCGGGCTCATGGCCAAGTTGTCGGAGGCAGACCGCGAAATGCTTCCCGAAATTGTGCCCACGGTGGAGAACCTGTACCAGCGGGCGCATGACCTCGGACAGGCGCTGCACGCCATGGATCAATCGATGGGCGAGAACGGTGGCGAGATGACTCGGATTGATCTGCGACTCATGGATCTCCGGCAGCGGCCAGACACGGAAGAGCGCAACCGGCAGCTCGCTCTGCTCGAGCGGCAGCGCCAGGCCTGCATCGAGCTGGAGCAGCGCCGCGCAGAGCTCGCCGAACGGTTCGAGAGCTGTGCGTTGT
Organism: Gemmatimonadales bacterium; assembly: GCA_039915685.1. Taxonomy (GTDB): domain Bacteria; phylum Gemmatimonadota; class Gemmatimonadetes; order Gemmatimonadales; family GWC2-71-9; genus Palsa-1233. Next base: position 13,992 of record JBDSMU010000069.1, read on the forward strand.
CCATGCAGAACGTGAGGTTCGAGATCCTGCGGCTGCGCGAGAAGGGCGTCGGTGCGATGGTCGACGAACTCGCGCAGGCCACGCAGCAGGCGAGGGCGCTCAGCCGCGACGTCGACCATGCGATTGCCGCGGCGGCTGAGGTCCGGGACGCGATCTAGGCGGGCCGCGTCACCACATCAGTACGCCAGGATCTCCTCCATCGCCCGCCGAAGGCTCTCGACTTGCGGCAGGATGACGTCCTCCAGTTCGGGGGCGTACGCCACGAAGGTGTCGGTCGCGGCAACCCGGCGCACCGGCGCATCCAGCCAATGAAACATCTCGTCGGCAATCCGTGCAGCGATCTCCGCGCCGTATCCCCACGACATCGAATCCTCGTACGCCACGATCACCCGTGAGGTCTTCCGCACCGATGCAGCGATCGTGTCCCAGTCGACCGGGTTGAGCGAGCGAAGATCGATCACTTCGACGCTGACGCCGGTGGCCTCGTGCAGGTCTCGGGCTGCCTGCACGGTGCGCTGCACCACCGCGCCATACGTGACCACCGTGAGGTCGGTGCCCTCACGTACCACGTTCGCCTTGCCGAACGGGATCATGAAGTTGGGACCCGGATAGGCGCCCTTGTTGTAAGCCTGGCGGTAGAGGTGCTTGTGCTCGAGGAAGAGCACCGGGTCGTCGCACCGGATCGCGGTGCGGAGCAAGCCGTTCGCGTCGAGCGCCGTGCTCGGGCAGATCACCCGCAGGCCGGGAATGCCCGTGAAGATCGCCGCGCCGGTTTGCGAGTGGTACACCGCACCGCCCTTCAGGTATCCGCCATACGTCACACGCACGACCACCGGCGCGGAATTGGCATTGTTCGACCGCCAACGCATCAGCGCGAGTTCGTTGCGGATCTGCATGTAGGCCGGCCAGATGTAGTCGAAGAACTGGATTTCGACAACCGGTTTCATGCCGCGGGTGGCGAGGCCGATCGCTCGGCCGACAATGTTGGCCTCGGCGAGCGGCGAGTTGTAGACACGGTTGCCGCCGAACTGCTTCTGCAGCCCCCACGTCACCTTGAAGACGCCACCCTTGCCCTTTACGTCTGAGAGGCTGGCCTCGCGCGATACGTCGGCCACGTCCTGCCCGAAGACGAGAATCCGCGGGTCGCGGGCCATCTCGTCCTTCATGCAGGAATTCAGCAGGTCGACCATCGTCGTCGGTTCGCCGCTGAACTGCGGATCGTCCTCGGTGTCGAACTGCTCAGCCGTCGGGTCCACGTCGGGCGAGTATACAAAGTCATGAATGGTATCAAGCGCGGGCTGCGGCGAGGCCAGGGCAACGTCGGTGGCGACGTTGACCTCGTCGTCAGCCTGGTCCCGCACCATCTCGAGCTCAGCTTCGGTGGCCACGCCCTGGTCAAGAAGGTACCGCGGGAAGGTGACCAAGGGGTCGCGGGCCGCATCGGCCTCTCGCTCGGCACTCGTGCGGTAATGCACCTCATCATCTGACAGCGAATGCGAGTAGGGCCGAATCACCTTTGCATGCACCAGCGCCGGCCCCTTGCGGAGGCGGCAGTGATCATGAGCCTTCATCAACGCGTCATACGAGGCGAGCGGATCGCAGCCGTCGACCTCGAGCACCAGCATGTCGGGGAATCCACGCACCAGCTTGGAGATCGACCCACCCGCAGTATTCACCTCGACCGGGACCGAGATCGCGTAGCCGTTGTCCTCGACGAGGAAGACCACCGGGAGCTTGAGGTTGCTGGCGCTGTTCAGCGCCTCCCAGAACTCGCCCTCACTCGTGGTACCCTCACCCGTAGTGCAGAGCACGACTTCGTCGCCCGGTGTCATGTCGGCGGTCCGTTCGTCGGCGGAGGCCCGCAGCCACGTCTCGGCGCAGCCCACTGCCTGGAGGAACTGCGTCCCGGTAGGACTCGACGTCGAGACGATGTTCAGGTCTTTGTGACCCCAGTGCGACGGCATCTGCCGCCCGCCGGAGTTGGGGTCATCGGCAGCGGCGACGGCCGAAAGGAGCTGCTCGGCGGGGGTCATCCCGAGCCCGAGGCAAATGGCCCGATCACGGTAATAAAAGTAGAACCAGTCGTGTGCGGCACGGAACACCCGTGAGGCCGCTGCGAGCACTGCTTCGTGGCCGGCGCCGGAAATCTGGAAGAAAATCCGGTTCTGGCGCTTTAACTGGATTTCCTTGTCATCGAGCCGGCGTGAGAGATACATCAGCCGATAGAGATCGACGAGATCTGCCTTGTCGAGCTTGGCGGCAGTGCGTGGACGCGATGCGGTTCGAGTGGACATGCAGGGAAAATGGCCCGGGACCGGCCGGAGCGCCAATGGGTATGCCAGAACGGCGCGCCCTTTGGCTAAATTGACGGGAACTGACTCCATCCGGGACATACCGATGCCCAAGATCCTCCCCGCCGCCAGTATGGCCGCGCTGCTGCTCTCGCTCCCGCTCCCCGCTTCCGCCCAGGAACCGAACTTCGGTCGTGCGATCGTGATGACTGAGACCGACCTCGTCATCGGGCAACCGGTGAATTGGTACGGACCGGGCGTGGTGTATACCTACCGCCTCGATGCGTCCGGTTCGTGGCGAGAGCGATCGCGGTTGAGTGCGCCGGACACCAGCCGCATGGACGACTTCGGTCGCACCGTGGCACTCGACGGCAACACGCTGGTCGTGGGGGCGCCGCGCAAGCGAGGAACGTCGGGTGTCGCGTACGCCTTCCATCGCGCGACGGCAGGGGCGTCATGGGATCTCACCAGCACCATCGAACCGACCGGGTCGGGTAACCACGCCGAGTTTGCCAGTGCGGTCCTCGTGCACGGCGACGACATGCTGGTGGGATCGCCCGCGGTCGACTCCGCTGGCGTGGTATACCAGTACAAAAGGACCGGCGGTTCATGGGGTGTGCACGACACCATCCGGCCCCCCTTGCCATCTGGACCAACTGGGTTTGGACGCACGCTCAGCATGGAGGGCGACTTGTTGCTGATTGGTGCGCCGGCTTCAGACTCGGGAGCCGGGCGGGTTTATGCGGCGGTTCGCGGGTCGGATGGTCACTGGTCGGAACCGGTGCTGGTCCCGACGCGACGGCCGGTTTCGGCCACCGCAGCCGGGATAGGCGGGGCGATCCTGTTGGACGGCGGCCGCGCATACCTCGGTGCACCGGGCGCCGGAGCAGTGTTGGTGATGGACCGCGAAGGTGCCGATGGATGGCGACAGGTCGGCGAGCTCCGACCCTTCGACGCGCCGCGTGCATCGCAGTTCGGCTTCGCGATTGCCGCCGTGGGCGGCGAGGTGTGGGTCGGAGCACCAGGTGCGAATAGCGGAAGCGGCCGGGTGTACCGATTCCTCACCGACGGCAGCGGTGGATGGCAAAGCGCAATCGCGATCGACCCCGATTCGGCGACGGGGACATCGTGGCCCTACACCTTCGGCTACGCGATCGGTGCCACCGCACAGCGGGCAGCGATCGGGATGCCGCAGCGCGACTTCGGTGAGGGAAGGGTACTGATATCTCGGCACACGACCGCCGGTTGGCGGCGCACGCAGCAACTTGAGGGACGCATCTACGCGATCGGCACGAACGTCACGCCGGGTGCGCGCTGCCAGGACGGCCATATCGGCGAGTTCACCTGCGCCAACATGGAGTTGGTGGCGCACCTGCCGGTGAGTGCGCTCGGCGGCGAACGGGGCGTATGGGTCAACGACGTCTGGGGGTGGACCGATCCACTCACCGCGCGCGATTACGCACTGGTTGCGCGCCGAGACGGCGCCTCGTTTGTCGACGTCACCAACCCCTCAGCACCACGCCTCGTCGGGACGCTGTCGCGCACTCGCGGCGTGCCACCGTCGGTCTGGCGGGACATCAAGGTCGTTAACAATCACGCCTACATCGTCGCCGATGGCGCTGGGCCGCACGGGATGCAGGTCTTCGACCTCAGGCGGCTGCGCGCCGTGCGGGGGGCGCCGGTCGCGTTCTCTCCCGACACGACATACCACGAAGTCTTCAGCGCGCACAACGTCGTTGCGGACACATCGAACGCGTTCGTGTACATCGTCGGCAGCAACAGCGGTGGCCAGACCTGCGGAGGCGGCCTCCACATGGTCGACGTGCGGGAGCCCAAGCGGCCTGCCTTTGCAGGCTGCTACAACGATCGCTCCGGCTCCAACCCGCGCGGTTACACCCACGACGCCCAATGCCTCACCTATCGGGGGCCGGATACCCGGTACAGGGGGCGGCAGATCTGCGTGGGATCAAACGAGACTGAAATCAACATCGCGGATGTCACCGACAAGGCCCGACCGACGACCATCGGCCGCAACAGCTATCCCAACGTGTCGTACGCTCACCAGGGCTGGTTCGATGACGAGCAGCGCTACTTCTACATGAACGACGAGGGCGATGAGCTCGCCGGTGTCGTGGCAGGAACCCGAACCATCGTCTGGGACCTGGCCGAACTCGATGACCCAGTGGTCGCGCGCGAGTATATCGCGCCAGTCAAGTCGTCGGACCACAACCTGTTCGTCAAGGGCGACCGGGTGTACGAGGCCAACTACGGGAGTGGCCTGCGGGTTCTGGACATTCGCGACCGGACGAACCCTCGCGAAATCGGATACTTCGACAGCGCACCGTTCAATGATGATGGCCCCGGACATAGCGCGACCCAGAGCGGCGCCTGGAGCAACTATCCTTTCTTCAAGAGCGGAGTGATCATCTTCACCAGCGTCCGTGAGGGACTGTTCATCGTGAAGGTCATCGATGGTGCGCCGATAAGCTGAGCCACCACGGCAGGGGTGGTGCGTGCCGGGAATGACCGCCCGTTCGTCTGGAGGGAGGATGCTCCCCATCACCCCGAGCAACGCATGATCGTCGTGATCACGAACAAGGCCGCAGGAACGGAGGAAGGCGACCGGGTCGCCCTGATCAAGGCAGCCTTTGAGGGGTCCGGCGTCACGCCCCGCATCGTCGAGGCGGAAGGCCCCGACCTGACCGACGCAGCGCGGGTTGCGATCACCTCGGGGGCCCGCATTGTTGTCGCGGCGGGAGGCGACGGTACCGTAAATGCGATCGCCACCGCCGTCATCGATTCGGAGGCAGCGCTCGGCGTGCTCCCAATGGGCACCCTTAACCACTTCGCGAAAGACGCCGGGATCCCGCTCGAGCTTCCTGATGCAGCCCGACTGATCGCCATCGGAGAAACAAGCGCGGTAGACATCGCCACGGTGAACGATCGGATTTTCCTCAACAACTCATCGATTGGTGTATATCCGCTGATGGTGCGCGAGCGCGACCGCCAACGCTCCCGCCTGTCGCGCTCGAAGTGGTGGGCGATGGTCCGGGCATCGCTGGATTTGTTCCGTCGGTTCCCCACATTCACCGTCGGCGTCACCGCCGACGGTCGAACCAGCAAGGCCCGAACCCCAGCGGTACTCGTCGGCAACAACACCTACGAGTTCTCATCCCGCGGCCTGGGGACCCGGGCCGCGCTCGACGCTGGCGAACTCAGCCTCTTCGTAGTGAAGACCCGGACGCCATGGATGACGGTCAAACTCCTCCTGAACGCCCTCCTCCGGCGACTCGATGCCGACGGTCTCTGCGACGTATCGGCTTGCAAATCGGTGGGACTCGAGCCAGAGGTCAAGTCCGTCGACGTCTCCCTCGACGGTGAGGTCGTCAAGCTTCAGGCACCGCTCGAGTATCAGATCAAGCCGAAAGCGCTCCGACTCATTCGCCCGATTGCGGTGTGACGACGATCGTCCACCTCTCCGATCTGCATTTCGGAACGGACTTGCCTCGAATCGCCGACGCCCTGGTTTCCGACGTGATCACCCAACATCCTGATCTCGTGGCATTCAGCGGGGACGCCACGCAACGGGCACTCGGTCCGCAGTACGAGGCTGCCCGGGCCTATCTCGGACGTTTACCCGCGCCCCTGCTCTCCGTACCGGGCAACCACGACATTCCGCTCTACAACCCGATCGCGCGCGCGCTGCATCCGTTGGGCGCTTATCGCGAGTACATCGCAACGGACATCGAGCCATCACATTTCGACGATCAGCTCTCACTGGTGTCAATCAGCACGGCGCGGCACTACCTCTGGAAGGATGGCACCGTCTCCACGTCGCAGATTCGCCGCATGCAGCGCGAGTTTCGCAAGGCCGCACCGACTGCGTGCCGAGTGGTGATGATGCACCACCCGTGTCTCGTGCCGCCGGAGTTTCCGGTGCACAACACTGTGGGGAACGCCAAGGCGGCGCTGGGCGCATTCAGCCGGGCGAAGGTCGACGTGGTGTTGGCGGGTCACATGCACGATGCGTTTGTCGTGCGGGTCGAACCGGGCCCGCGTCGTCCGCATCCGGTGGTGCTGTCGCAAGCGGGAACCGCAATCTCGAGTCGGCGGCGTAGCCAGCCGAACAGCTACAACATCGTGACGATCACCGAAGAAACGGTGATCGTCACGATTCGGATGTGGGGCGGGAACGCCTTCGCCGACGCCGGCGCATACCGTTTCCCGCGCGGGTGACGCCAACACGTGCTCGCCGCCCGCCGGGCTACCGCTCGAACACGACCTTGCCTCCGACAACGGTGAGCATCACCCGGGCAGCAGCAATACTGTCGACCGGCACGGTCCGAATATCACGATCGAGGATCACCACATCTGCGAGTGCGCCCGGTCGGAGGATACCCCGCCGCTGCTCGGCGAACACGCCCCTGGCGTTGGCAGAGGTGTAGGCCCGGAGCGCGTCGTCGATGGATATCCGCTGCTCGGGGACCCATCCCCCGGGGTTCAGGCCATCAAGGGTTTTCCGGGTAACCGCCGCCCAGATTCCCAGAAGCGGATTGAGTGGGGCGACCACCCAGTCGGAACCGAACATCAGCGTGGCACCTGCATCAAGCAGCGATCGGAACGCGTAGGTCCCGGCGATCTGGGGCGGCCGGATCCGCTTGGCCGCCCAACGCCCATCGTCAGCGGCGTGGTAGGGTTGCATCGATGGCAGCACACCGAGTGCGGCGATGCGGGTGATGTCGGCAGGCGTGAGGTGCTGGGCGTGCTCGATGCGGAATCGTCGATCTCGGGCGCCGTGCGTGGTGGCGACTGAGTCGTAAATATCGAGCAACAGTCCATTGGCGCGGTCACCGATCGCATGCACGATCACCTGCAGGCCCGAGGAATCCGCGGCGCCTATCCACTGCCTCAGCGAGTCCTCTGGCGTCACGAACAGTCCGCTCTGGGTGGGCTCGTCGAGGTACGGATCGAAGAAAAGCGCCGTGGTCGACCCGAGCGACCCGTCAACAAATCCCTTCACACCGGCGAGGCGGATCCAGTCGTCGCCAGCGCCCTCCACGCCCATCGTGTCGGCAACACGCCGCCAGTCGGCCAAGGGCGGATAGAGTGCCACGCGGACGGTTTGCGTCCCAGCCTGCCGCGCTCGCCGGAAGGCTGCCACCTCCGCCCATGACGCCGAAACCGCAGAGACCGCGGTAATTCCAAGCGAGTTGGCGTGGTGCATCGCCTTGGAGACCGCCGAATCGACCTGATCCGGACGGGGCGCCGGCATGATCATGAACACGGGACCCATTGCCTCGTCTTTCAGGACGCCAGTGAGCGCCCCGTCGGCATCGCGGACGATCGTTCCGCCGGCGATTTCACTCGACGAGCTCGAAAGCCCAGCGAGCATGAGGGCGCGGGAGTTTGCCAGGCCCATGTGCCCGTCGAGTCGCTGGATGAAGACCGGATTGTCGGGCGTGACCGAGTCGATCCACTGCCGCCGCGGCAGCGGTGCGCCAGGCCATCGTTCGTGATCCCAGGTGCCTCCAAGTATCCATTCACCCGGCTTGAGTGTCGCGGCGTACACCCGGATTCGACGCACAAATTCCTCGGGTGTCGCCGCATCGCGCAGGTCGACGAACCCCAGCTGGAAACCGCCGTCGGAAAAGTGGACATGACCATCGGCGAAAGCCGGGAGTATCAGGCCGGCGCCCGCCATGATGACCCGGGTCCTCGGTCCGACGTGCTCCGCGATCTCGGCACTGTCCCCGACGGCCAGCACGGTATCCCCGCGGATCGCGATTGCCCGTGACTCGGCGCGACTGGAGTTACCGCTCCACACGGTCCCATAAATCGCGAGGTCGGCGGAACCGCCGCCGGGCTCGCAGGCTGCGGCGGCGATGGCGAGGAGCAGGGTCGCGCGCATGATGCCTCCTATTACCGGCGGGTCAGTCGCCGAAACGACTCGAGTTGCTCGAGCGCCGTCTTGCCGGTCGACGCCGGCGCGGCTGGGGTGACGGAGAAGAGGTCGCGAATATCGAGCAGGATCTCCAGCATGAGCTGATCGCGCATGAAGCCGTTGTCGAGTTCGACCATGCGGTGCTCGTCGCTGCCAGACCGCGCGCGTTCGTAAGATTCGCGGTAAATCTGCTCAAGATTGTTGAGTATCCGTTCCCTGTTGCGCATGCTGGTCTCGTCGAGGTGGGACTGCCAATATGTGCGCACGGAGCGGATGGATGAAGGGCGCGAACGCGCCGCCTGCGCCAGCCGTTAGCTTTCAGGGTACCCTGGAGGTGCCATGTCGCTTTCGAATCGCCGAATCCTGTTCTTTGCCGCTCCGTACTATGAAGATCTGGAGCTCTGGTATCCCAAGCTCCGACTCGAGGAGGAAGGCGCCACCACGGTCGTTGCCGGCCTCGGCGAGGCCACCTATCAGGGCAAGCGCGGCTACCCGCTCACTGTCGACACCTCAGTCGATCATGTCGACGCGGCCGACTTTGATGCCTTGGTGATCCCTGGCGGCTGGGCCCCCGACATCATGCGCCGGAACGCGCGCCTGCTGGACATAACCCGTGCGTTCCACGAGGCTGAGAAGCCGATCGCGTTCATCTGTCACGCCGGTTGGGTTCCGATTTCCGCTGGCATTGTGCGGGGCCGGCGCGGGACATCGGTCAGCGCCATTCGGGACGACCTCGTCAACGCGGGCATGCACTGGGAAGACAGTCCCGTGGTTGTCGATGGCAACCTGATTTCGTCTCGCACGCCCGCTGACCTCGGAGACTTCTGCAAGGCGCTGATCGCCGCGCTGCGATGACCGGCGCGCTCGGCGATCGGCAGCAACAGGTCGATACCTGGATTTCCCAGTTCGAGGCCGGCTACTTCGACCCGCTCACCAACACGGCCCGGTTGGCCGAAGAGGTCGGCGAGCTCGCCCGCGAGGTGAACCATCGGTTCGGGCAGAAGACGAAGAAACCGACCGAGGCCGCCGGCGACCTCGCGATGGAGATGGCCGACATCCTCTTCGTCATCATCTGCATGGCGAACCGCGAGGACATCGATCTCGATGAGGCGTTTGACCGGATGATGGACAAGGTGGCACAACGCGACGACTCCAGATGGAAGAAGAAATCATGAAACTCCACGGGTTGTTGGTTGCCGCGTGGATCCTGACGGCGTGTTCGCCGCTCACGCCACAGGAACTCGGGCCACGAATCGACAAGCTCGCGGCGGCTGGCGACACCGCGGCGCTGGCGAGCCTCGCCCATGATCACTGCCGCGCCACGTCCGGCGACGACCGGCAGGCGTGCCTCGAGGACTACTTCCTGACCCTTGCAGCGGGCCATCGAGTGCGCCTCGCGCTGGGGGCGCTGGAACGCCTCGGAGCAAGCGAGGACGAGGTCGCGCGCGAGGGCCATGGCTACACGCACGTGATCGGCATCCGTGCATGGAAGCCGGGTGACGACGTGGCGGACGTGTTTCGCAGTTGCACCGGACTCTATCAATCGGGCTGCTATCACGGCGTGATTCAGGCCTATCTCACCGAGGGTGGCGTGCTCGATTCGGCCCGCGCCACCAGCCTCTGCGACCAGGTGGCCGCGGCACCGGAAGACCGGTGGCTGCGCTTCCAGTGCGTGCACGGGCTCGGCCACGGGTTCGAGATGGCGCTTGCGTGGGAGCTCCCGCGTGCCCTCTCAAGTTGCGACTGGCTGGCGACCTGGTGGGACCGCGAGTCGTGCTACGGTGGAGCGTTCATGGAGAACGCTGTGGCATCGCAACCTGGACGCCATCACACGTCGGCGCGCGCGCTTGCGGCGTCCGCCGAACCGGTGCCCGCCGGGCACGCAGGACACGGCGGCCACATGCCCGACCCGGGCGTGATCTCTTTCCGGATGCGCGATTCCACTGATGCGCTCTATCCCTGCACGGTGCTTGACCAGCGTTACCTGCGCTCGTGTTTCCAGGTACAGGGCGGGATCATCCTCAACGCCTCCGGTCAGGACTTCGGGAAAGCAGCAACGGAGTGCAACCGTGCACCGGAGGGGTTCCGTCGGGAGTGCTACCTGAGTCTCGGCACGAACGCCAGCGGATCCACCGGGCAATCGACCGACGAGTCGATCAAGCAGTGTCGCAAGGGGGATCCGACGTACCAGCCGTGGTGCTTCGTGGGAGCGGTCAAGAATTTCATCGACGTGACGGCGCGACCCGAGGATGGCATCAGGTTTTGCCGAGACGTGGCACCGGGAGAAAACCGGGTTCAGTGCTGGCGGGCGGTGGGCGAACAGATCGCCACGCTGTATCCAACCGACCCGATGCGCCGCACGGCTGCATGTGCGCTCGCTGCGGCCGATGGTGTGGCGCCCTGCAGACTCGGCGCGCTGCTGTAGCGCCGGTCTTCACTCCCAGTCGCGCGGCATTGCCTCGAGTTCCTCGAGAATCGCGAGGTAACTGGCGTAGCGAACCTCACCCACCGTCCCTGACCTGACCAGTTCCCGCACTGCACAACCGGGTTCGGTGCGGTGCAGGCAGTCCCCGAAACGGCACTCGCCATGCACCGGCCGGAACTCCGGGAAGCAATCAGCAAGTCCCGGCAGCTCGACATCCCACACACCCACATCGCTGAATCCCGGTGTGTCGACGACGAACCCGCCCACCGCCAGCGGCACCATCTCGGCGGTGACGGTGGTATGCGTGCCGCGACCAACCTTGCGGGAGACCTCTCCCACTCGCAGGCCGAGCCCGGGTTCAAGGGCGTTGAGGAGGGAGGACTTGCCCGCGCCGCTGGGCCCGGTGAACACCGACACATGATCGGCCAGCAGATTGCGCAAGGCATCGATCCCGGTGCCCGCCTTGGCGGCGGTGTCGAAGATGGGGTATCCGGTGCCTGCCAAGTGATGCCGCACTGACTCCGACGACGCGATGTCGACCTTGTTGACCACTACCGACGCCGCGATGCTATTCGCCTCCGCCACAACCAGCAGTCGGTCGATGAGCTGCGGAATCGGCTCCGGCGTGGCGGCGGCAGTCACGACAACAACCTGTTCGACATTGGCCGCTACCGGCCTCGTGCCGCGGCCATCGGGGACACGCCGCGCCAGCAGCGTGCTGCGCTCCTCGACCGCGTCGATACCGAGGACCTCGGCGTCGAGGGTGGTCGGATCGATCCGAACCCTGTCGCCTGCCACTGCCCGCTCGACTTGGCGCTTCGCCTTGCCGCGCAACACGGCGGCGCGCTCGCGTCCATCGATGAGGACGCGATAGGTACCGCCGTCGCGGGCCAGTACGATGCCGATGGGTTCAGTCAGAAGTCCCCCGGCCGACCGGCGGCGATCAGTTCATCAAGCGTCGCCTTGACGTCATAAAGCGAGAGTGCGCCGAGGCGCTGTTCGGCCTCGCCCGGCGTGCGTCCCCACACGATGTAATCACTCTCGTGATGACCATCTGGATTGTCGCCCGACGCATTCCACCGGACGAACAGCAACGCCCCACCATAGCGGGCCTGCGAGTCGGGTTCTTCGTCGACCCAAAGCGCAACTGAATAGGCGTTACCGTCACTGCCAGTGAACGCGGCGGCGCGATCGTGAAGCGCCATGTACCCACCGAGTGTGACCTCGCTCACGAACGGCTCATGCCTTCCTTGATCACGTTGCCCAGGATGAACGTGATGTTGGCCGGCCGTTCCGCCAGCCGGCGCATGAGGTACGGGTACCACTGTGAGCCGAACGGGAGATAGATGCGCATCCGGAATCCTTCGCGCACCAGCGCGTCTTGCAGGTCGCGACGCACGCCGTAGAGCATCTGGAACTCGAAGCGATCAGGGGCGATGCCATTCTCGGCGACAAAGCGGCGCGCGTGCTCGATCATGGCCTCGTCGTGGGTCGCGATTCCGGGAAAGTTGCCGTCGGTGAGGAGGCGCTCCATCAGCCGGATATAGTGGGCATCGACGTCCTTCTTGTCCGGATACGCCACCGAGGGCGGCTCGAGATAGGCACCCTTGCAAAGTCGTACCCGCGCGCCGAGCGCGATCAGGCGCTCGATGTCGGCGGTGGAGCGCCGTAATGCGGCTTGGATCACCACGCCTGTCTGACCGATGAACGCGGGTGCCAACTCCTCAAAGAAATCGAGGGTACGCTGGGTGTAGGCGCTGCTCTCCATGTCGATGCGGACGAATCCATCTGTCTCGCGAGCGACGTCGAGAATCGCGCGAATGCTCGCCTGATAGAGTGCCGGGTCGATGTCGAGGCCCATCTGGGTGGGCTTGAGCGAAGCGTTGACCTCAAATCCCTCCCGCTGCATCGCGCGCAAGATGTCGATGTAGGTGTCGCGCGCCGCTTCGGCCTCGGCCGGGCTCTCGACGCTCTCACCGAGCAAGTCGAGGGTGACCGCGATTCCGCGAGACTGGAGGTCGCGGGTCACGGCGAGCGCCTCGTCGAGCGTCTCGCCGGGCACGAATCGCGATGCAAAGCCCCGGGCAAGCCGGTTGCGGCGGACGAAGTTGAAGATCGATTGCTGGCGGGAGAGCCACAGCAGGGTGGTACGCATCATCTCGTCGTGGCGCCCTCGATGGGGTGAGCGGATCGATTGTCGTTTCCGGCGGGAAAGGTAGACGCTTGCGCTCATCGGCGGGACTCGCGACACTCTGCATGCCCCGCTCACGGGCTCCGTCCGTTCGCACCTTGGAGGCACCCTGCCGGACATCCACAACGCGTCGGTCACCTACCAGCGCCAACTCGGCCTCTTCTCTGCAACCATGATGGTGGTGGGCGGAATCATCGGCTCGGGAATATTCCTGAACCCATCGGTCGTTGCCGAGCGCGTGGGCACGGCTGGTGGGACAATGGCGGTGTGGGTTGGCGGCGCCGTGATCGCGATGATGGGTGCGTTTGTGTTCGCCGAGCTCGGACAGCGACGACCGCGGGTCGGTGGGGGCTATGCGTACCTGCGAGAAGCCTTCGGCCCGATGGTCGGGTTCCTGTACGCGTGGGGGCTTCTACTCATCATCGCGACCGGGGCGATCGCAGCGGTCGCCATGACGTTCGCATCGTATGCCGTACCGCTCTTCGGCTGGACGGATGCGACCCGGCAGCCGCTGGCCGGCGCCGCCATCGCGCTGCTCACGCTGGTGAACATCGTTGGTGTGCGGCCCGGTGCATGGACCCAGAACATCTTCACCATCCTGAAGCTGGCAGCGATCGCGGCGCTGGTGGCGGCGGCATTCACGGGCGCTGGCGCGCTGCCGCTTGCATCGGCCGTTGCCCTCCCGAACGCCGGCAACCCGCTGGTGGTGTTCGGAGCCGCGCTCGTGCCGGTACTGTTCGCGTTTGGCGGATGGCAGCAGACCAACTTTGTCGCCGAAGAGATGATCGACGCCGAGCGCAATCTCCCCCGCGCGCTGGTGCTGGGCGTACTGGTGGTGGTTGCGGCCTACCTGTTGGTCAACCTCGCCTACCTGCGTGCGCTTGGTATCGACGGACTCGCCGCGAGCAGCGCCCCGGCATCGGCAACGATGGCCGCCGTGTCCGGCGACACGGGCCGGCGACTGATCGCAGCCGGCATCGTCGCATCGACCTTCGGCTTCCTGAATCTCGTCATCCTTGTCTCACCCCGGGTTTACCAGGCGATGGCCCGCGACGGGCTCTTCTTCAGTCGGTTTGCGCGACTGCATCCCAAGTGGCGCACACCGGTGTCGGCGCTGGTGATGCAGGGCGCGTGGGCCGTCGTGTTGCTGCTCTCGGGCACTTACGGTGACCTGCTCGACTACGTGGTCTTCGCCGACTGGATTTTCTTCGGCCTCACCGCCGCAACGCTCTTCGTGCTGCGGCGCCGCGATGGAGGAGCTGGCCAGGGATTCCGTGTTCCTTTCCATCCGTGGACAACCATCGCGTTCATCGCCGCATCAGCCTATGTCGTCGTGGGGTCGGTGCTTTCCAATCCGGCCAATGCCTTGCGTGGTTCGGCGCTGCTGGCCCTCGGCATCCCCGTCTTCCTTCACTGGCGCCGGCGCGCCGTGGGAACCTGATGTTCCAGCCACGCACGATCATCGAGCCATTCCGCATCAAGAGCGTCGAGCCGATCCGGCAGACCACGCGGGACGAGCGCGGCGATGCGCTCCGGCGCGCGCATTACAATCTGTTCCAGCTCCGTGCGCGTGACGTGCTGATCGACCTCCTGACTGACTCGGGCACCGGTGCGATGTCATCGCGACAGTGGGCCGGGATGATGAGGGGCGATGAGTCCTACGCTGGCGCGGATTCGTGGTTCCGGTTCCGCGATGCCGTACATGGCATCACCGGTCTCGAGCACGTGATCCCGACACACCAGGGCCGTGCTGCCGAGCGGATTCTGTTCGGTGCGCTGTGCACTCCCGGGGACATCGTCCCGAACAACACGCATTTCGATACCACGCGCGCGAATGTCGAGGCGCGTGGTGCCACTGCGCTCGATATCCCCATCTCGGAGGGACGCGAACCGGCGACGTACCACCCCTTCAAGGGGAACATGGACCTCGACGCCCTGGAACGCGTTCTCGCCGACAACCCGGGGCGCGTTCCCGTGGTGATGATGACGGTGACCAACAACTCCGGAGGCGGCCAGCCGGTTTCGCTGGAGAACCTGCGCGGGGCGAAGGCGATCTGTCGCCGCCACGGTGTGCCGTTGTTTCTCGACGCGTGCCGGTTTGCAGAGAACTCCTGGTTCATCCGTGAGCGGGAGGTCGGGCACGCATCCGAGACCCCGCGGGAGATTGCACGCGCGATGTTCGCGGAGGTTGATGGCGCAACGATGAGCGCGAAAAAGGACGGGATGGCCAACATCGGCGGGTTCCTCGCGCTCAACGACGACGATCTCGCGCGCCGCTGCCGCGACAACCTCATCCTGACGGAAGGCTTTCCGACTTACGGCGGTCTCGCGGGGTATGATCTGGAGGCGATCGCTGTCGGGCTCGACGAAGCGCTCGACGAGGACTACCTCCGCTACCGGGTGCGGTCGGTTGCGTACCTGGCCGATCGACTCGCGGCCGCCGGGATTCCGATGGTGACCCCCCCGGGCGGCCACGCGCTCTACATCGACGCCGCGGCGATGCTTCCCCATATCGCGCCCGCTGCCTACCCGGCTTGGGCCCTTTCGTGCGCACTCTACCTCGAGGGTGGCATTCGGTCGGTCGAAATCGGGACCGTGATGTTCGGCCAGCAGCCGGATGGCACCGAGAAGCCGGCCGCAATGGAACTCGTGCGCCTCGCTTTTCCCCGGCGGGTCTACACTCAGAGCCATGTCGACTATCTGGCCGAGGTGCTGCTGTACGTCCACGAGCGGAAGGACCGGATCGGGGGATACCGCATTCTCAGCCAGCCTCCAGCGCTGCGCCATTTCAGCGCTGAATTGGAGCCCATCGGCGGCAGCTGAATTCTCTATTTTGGCTGCAGGTGCTGATCGGGCCAGACACCGTTTATTTCGTGCAGCGCCCAACCCCTCTCGCGGAC
This sequence comes from Gemmatimonadales bacterium, assembly GCA_039915685.1. Taxonomy (GTDB): domain Bacteria; phylum Gemmatimonadota; class Gemmatimonadetes; order Gemmatimonadales; family GWC2-71-9; genus Palsa-1233. Next base: position 29,740 of record JBDSMU010000069.1, read on the forward strand.
GGGACGAATTCGACAGGCCGCCGGCCTTCTGGCTCACCGATGGATCACGCCCAGCATGACTGACCCGAGCGGGCAACAATGACCATCCCCCGGGTCGCTGAATCCAGGACTGGCCTTTTTGCGTACGGGTCGCCTGATTAACGTGTGTCGTACGCCTCGCTGCGACGTCCTCTCCACCAGACACGATGGCCGGCAACCGATTGATGCAGCACAGCGGTACGACCCGGAGCGCATGACGCCCGTCGCCGCCCATCCACATTACGCCGTACGTTCGACCACCCGTTGCTGCGGGCCCCAACAGGGCGACTGCGACGACAACCCTTGCACTCATTCCAGGAATGCGATGTCCATCCCCCTGCCGATAGTGGCGCCCACCAGCCTCAGCGCGGAGTTTTCCATTTCGTCGTTCCTCTCATCGGTGTCGCAATGAGCGAACCGCGCGGTCGCCCATCGAGGCGTCGAGGACGGGGTCGAGGTCGTTCGGGGGGATCGCGTGAGGGAACGGTCGCGGGTGGTAATGGGGGTGTCGGCACTGCCCTTGAGACCCCTGACGGCGCAAGCGGCACTGTGCAGCGAGTTCCCGCCGAAGGGGTGCTCGAACTGGTCGAACGAGGTGGGGGATTCCTCCGACGCCGATCCGCCAGCTACCTCCCGGGCAATGGCGACGTGTTCGTGCCGCAAGCGATCATCGCACGAAACAAGTTGCGGCCCGGCGACGAGATCGTGGGAGAGGCCAACCCTTCGCGCAACGGCAAGGGCCCGGCGCTGGAGCGGGTCACATCGATCTTCGGTCGGGACCCAGCCGACTGCCTTGAGCGGATTGATTTCGGACGCCTCCCGGCGACTCATCCGACCTCACCGCTCCGGCTGACGGTCTCGACACCTCTCTCGCGAAACTCCGACCTCACCGCCGCCATCGTTGACCTGATGATTCCCCTTGGGAAGGGTCAACGCGCGCTCGTGGTGGCCCCCGCGAAAGCTGGAAAGACCACGCTGCTCACCACCCTCGCCAAAGGGGTGGCGGCCAACCATCCCGATGCCACCCTCTATATCCTCCTGGCTGACGAGCGTCCAGAAGAGGTGACCGAGATGGAGATGGCAGTCACCGCCGAGGTGATCGCGTCGAGCTTCGACCACGGTGCGGCCCGCCATGTCGCCGTCGCCGAGACCACGCTAGAGCGTGCCCGTCGTCGGGTAGAGCTGGGCGAGGACGTGGTCATCATTCTCGATTCCCTCACCCGACTGGCCCGCGCGTACAACAACATCGACAAGGGCTCTGGACGCACCCTGTCGGGCGGCATCGGGGCAGAGGCAATGGAGCGACCAAAGCGGTTTTTCGGCAGCGCCCGCGCGATCGATCCCCGTCACGGCGCCGGATCACTCACGATCATCGCGACGGCACTCAAGGACACCGGATCGAAGGCCGACGAAGTGATCTTCGAGGAGTTCAAGGGCACCGGCAACGCCGAGATCGTGCTGAGTCGCGAGCTCGCCGACCGCCGGGTCTTTCCCGCGATCGACATTGCCGCGAGTGGTACCCGTCGCGAGGAGCTGCTGCTCGACCCCGAAACGCTGGCTCGAGCCCACGCCCTACGGCAGCAGACTGCCGGCCTGCCTGCGACCAAGCAGATCGAGGTGGTGAAGGACGCCATCCAGCGGGGGTGACCTGCTGGCTGTGCCTCCCGGCATGTGAACGGTCGTCACTTAGGATGTCGGCATGACCGGCACGCGCTGCTTGGACGGCGGCGCTCCACACTCGGAGGTGAATTCAACATGACCATGTTCCGCAATGCAGTAACTCTGGCCGGTCTGGCGATTGGTTGCCTGGCCCTCTCCGTCGCCCCGGCCGCCGCGCAGGCACCGACCAGCGCCGTCGTTGCGCCCACTCCGGCTCCGGTTGAGGCGCAGCGAGCCGGCCCGCGCCTAGCTCCCCGATGGGAGCCCGCGCCAGTGCTCCTCCCCGGTCAAACCGAGGGGCGTGAAATCAACGCCGCCGCCCGTGGTACGGTGACGATCCCGGTCGTGACCCTCCTCTTGGGCATCATCATCCTGATCCTGTTGGTGGGTTGAAATGGACATCCTGACGTGGATCATCGTGGGCCTGATCGCTGGCGTGCTCGCATCATTCGTGATGGGCGGCATTGGCTACGGCCTGATCGGTGACATCATCGTGGGTATCGTCGGTGCCGTACTTGGCGGTTGGCTCTTTTCGGCACTCGGCGTCGCGTCGCCGTTCGGCGGGCTGGCCGGCGTCATCTTTGTGGCCTTCGTCGGTGCAGTGGTGTTGCTGCTGATCCTTCGCGCGCTCCGTCCTCGCCGGGCACACTGACGCCTCCGGTATGAATCAGTCTGGGGGGAGCAGCGCACACGCGCTCCTCCCCCCAGGTTTTTTTCGGGCTGCATCCCACCGTCGTCAATGCTGTGCCAATGCGCCCTGCATCGCATCGGACAGCGCGGCCACCGTGATCGGCTTCATGAGGACCCGCCGGATTCCGGAGGCCTCCAGCGCGGAAAGCGGAAAGTCTTCGACGTATCCGGTGAGCAGCAGGATCGGTAGCTCGGGCCGCTGACGGTGGAACTCGCGGGCGAGCTCGATGCCGTTCATTCGCGGCATGGAATAATCGGTGATCACGAGGTCGATGCCCGCACCGCGCTCCCGAAACACCTCGAGCGCGGCATGGGGTTCGGTGAATCCGACGACGTCGTATCCGAGATCCTGCATCCTCCGCTCACCGAGCCGGATGAGCGAGGGTTCATCGTCTACCAGCATCACGGTCTTGCGCGGTTCTGGCGTCGTCGTGTACAGATCGAGCCGGAGGTCCGTCGGGGCACCCGACACCGGGAAAAGGCAGCAAACCGTGGTCCCGAGCCCAGGCTCGCTGTCAAGCCACATCGTCCCACCTTGCTCGCGCACCACGCCATGAGCCATCGAAAGCCCAAGTCCGGTACCGCGCTCCGACGCCTTGGTGGTGAAAAACGGCTCGATGGCACGCTGGCGCGTTGCTACGTCCATCCCGTGCCCGTCGTCACGAATGGTCAGCAGGACAAACGACCCCTGCTGGATCTCCGGATGTGCCCTGACAAAAGCGTCGTTGGCCGCGAACGACTCAAGCGCCACCTCGAGCGTGCCGCCTTGCGGCATCGCGTGCACCGCATTGTTCGCCAGGTTCATCATCAGGTGATGCACGCCGGTGGCGTTGCCCACCACCGGCGGAAGGTACCCCTCGTGACGCAGCCGAATATCTATGCCCGCCGGGATGGTGGCGCGCAGGAGCCGAACTGCATCAGCCACCACGGTATCGAGATGGATCGCCTCCGGCACCACCTGCTCGCGGCGAGAGAACCGAAGGATCCGCTCCACCAGCTCCTTGCCCCGCTCGGCCGCGCGCAGCACCTCGTCCAGATCGGTCACGACGCCCGGGGCGGTCTCACGGGCCGATGACCGGGCCAGCTCGGTAAAGCCGATGATCATCCCCAGGATGTTGTTGAAATCATGAGCGATGCCACCAGCCAGCCGGCCCATTGCTTCCATTTTCTGCGACTGCCGGCGCTGTTCGGCCTGCTCCCGAGCCGCATCATCCACGACATCACTCATGTACCCTCCAGGTTCGGGGGGTGACGACCCAGCGGTGCGGTGCCCACACTCCACAACCGGCAATCAGGTGAGAAATTCGTGCAACAAGCCGTGAAAATGGTGCACCCCGTTCTCGCGGGTGGGGGAGTAACGGCCCCGATCGTATGCCCGCGAACGCAGGTTGTGCTGCACCGTTTCACAGATGGCGATGTCTTCGTCCTGGATCTCGTCGCTGAATTCCACCAAGCTCGACCATTCCCGATCATTGGCCGCATCCGCCGGGGGATTGGCAGCGAACCATTCGAACACAACCTCGCACCGATCCACCCCCCTCGGAATCACGAGATTCGTCTGCATCTGACCTTGGTAGACGTTCAGCATCATGTTGGGGAAGAGCCAGTAGTACTGCGCGTCGCGCGATGCCTCGGTGGCGATATATCGGCGTTTCTCGGGGCCCGGCGCCACGGGGCGCAGCGGAGCGTGCTGCAACGACCAGTACCGGTGAGGCTCGACACGGTATTCCGCATAGTCGAGCTCGCGGTGCAACCCGGGGTGTACCATCGGCAGGTGGTAGCCCTCGAGATAGTTGTCGATGTACACTTTCCAGTTGCACGCGACTGTCCACGCCTTGCGCATCACGTGGCGCATCGCGTGCGGTTCAAACGACGCCGTTCGGGCGTCGATTCCTTCCCAGAATGCAGCAAGCGGCGGTGCCTTGAGGTCAAGGTTCGCGAGAACCAGCGGCCCCCATGTCGCGACCTGGACCGGCAGCAGGTGCATCTCCTCCGGACGGAATCCGGCCGACTCTTCCATTTCGGGGGCGCGCATCAAGGTGCCGTCGAGCCGGTAGGTCCAGCCATGGTAGGCACACTGCAGTGACTTGCGGACGCCGCATCCAGACGCCACGGGGCCAGCGCGGTGCAGACAGATGTTGTGAAACGCGCGCAGTGTGTCGCCGTCGCGGAGCACGACCACGGATTCTCCGGCATTTTCCGCGGTGAAAAACTGACCGTGTTCGGCAACCTGGTCGGTGCGACCAACCAGTTGCCAGGTCCGGCCGAAGATCCGCTCATCCTCGAGCGCCAGGTACACGGGATCGGTGTACAGGCGCGACGGAATCGTGGCAGCCCGGCTGATGTCGGCATCGAAAGAGAAGATCATTCAGACTCCCAGAGCAATGGCGGCAAGAATCCCGGCGATACCGACCAGCGTCATCAGCACCCATCCTCCGATCGCAAAACGCAGCCAGCGCTGCAGCGGCACGCCGGCGGCAAGGAGCACCGCGAGCAGTGCCCCGTTCGTCGGCGTGATCATGTCGCACAACCCGGCACCCGTCTGATAGGCCAGCACCGCCACCTGTCGGGACAACCCGATGAGATCGGCGAGCGGTGCCATGATCGGCATCGTAAGCGCGGCCTGTCCGCTCACACTCGACACCGGGACGTGGAGAATAGTGTGAAACGGCACCATCAGCAGTGCCGCAGCCGTCGGCGGTGCCGATGCGAGGGGCATTGCGAGCCCGTTGAGGATCGTGTCGATCACCTTGCCGTCGGCCAACACCACTGAAATGCTGCGTGCCGCCGCCACGAGCATCGCCGCCGGGAGCAACGCCTGCATTCCCTCGACATAGTTCCGGATCGTGCCATCGACACCCAGACCTCCGACCAGGCCGGCAGCGATCGCACCGATGAAGAACGCCCCAGAGAGTTCGTTGAATCCCCAACCCAGTGCCAGCGCCCCGTAGACATAGGCGGCAAGCGGGAGGATCATGAAGGAGAGAATCAGCGCGTCGCGCCCGGTAAACGCTGCGGTGCCCGCATCCCCGGACAACACTGGCACCACGCGATGCTTGGTCGCGTGACGCAACGTCCACCCCGTCCACACGGCGACCCCTACACCGAGCATGCCAAGGCGAAGCGCCGCGCCCGACAGCAGCGGCAACTCGGCGAGCTTGAGCGCGATACCTGCCTGGAACGGGTTGGTCGGACCAAACGCACTCCCGACGATTGCTGCACCGGCGCTCATCGCCACCACTGTCACCGGATCCACGCCCAGCCGCAGGCCTAGAATGAGCAGGACCGGGATGAGGGGGATGATCTCCTCCTGCATATTCTCGATCGCGCCCATTGCTGCAAAGAGGACGACCACCAGCGGAATCGCGATCATGACGCGACCGCCGAGTCGGTTGACAAATGCACCAATCCCGCGTCCCAGCGTCCCGAGCCGCTCGACCACCACCCACGCGCCGCCCACGAGCAGGATCGCGATGACGACCTCCGCTCCCTCGACGAAGCCCTGTGCGATTGCAACAGCTGCCCGGAAGGGACCGACGCCCTGCGCGTCCACCGCTTGATAGGTTCCGGGAATGACCACCGTGCGGCCAGTCGCGGCGTCCAGGTGTCTGGCGTACTCTCCAGCGGGGAGCACCCAAGTGAGCGCGGCGGCCAGCGCGACGCCGATGAGCAGGAGGATGTACGGATGCGGGAGCCGGAACCGGGGCACGGACGCTCCTCATGCAACGAGTGGGTGATGCAGAGCGGGTGGCCCGCGCTTCGCGCAAGCCACCCGCTCATGAACGAGTTAACCGGAAATCAGCCGCCCTGGCTGGACGGCGGCGTCATCCCCTTCATGCGCATGTACGTGACGATGTTGCCGTAATGCTCGGCGTTGTGCGCGATGTTGAACGTGAGCGCCCAGAGACGGCTCCCCTTCATCCCGAACAAGTCGACCTGGTCGTGCTCCTTGCCATGGGGCATCGCATACGCCGTCTCGCAGTAGGCCATCGCGCCCTTGATCGCCGCGACAAGCGCCGCCTTGTCGGTCACCTTCTCGAAATCGACTTTCGACGGGGTATCCTCGGACTTGGCCGCAGAGCAGAAGGTGTAGTTGGCCCCGGCGACGTGCCCGACCAGTTCACCGAAGCTGCGCACACCCGCCGTCGGGCGGTAAACGTAATCAGCTTCAGGCATCTGCTCGGCAGCAGCAGCCACCCACCCGAGAAACTGGGAGTGCAGCGGCTTGATGTCGGCGAACCCGCCGCCCATCATCTCGTGCTCCTGGGCAGCGAGAGGTGTCACAACAACGAGTGCGAATAGTGCGAGCGTGGCAGTGGTGCGCATGATTCCTTCCGTGATGAGGTTTATCAGTTGATCCCGACCCGGCCCTTGACCGATTCGATCAGCAGGGCGGGATCATACCCGACGCCATCCTTGAACACCACCACGGTGTTCTTGATCTGACGCGGTTCTTTCACGATGTCGCCCTTGATGACCACGAGATCGGCGAGCTTCCCCACGGCGATCGTTCCGAGTTCCTTGTCGACCCCCAGCACCCGGGCGCCGTTGAGCGTCATGATCTGCAGTGCGACCGAAGGCGAGAAGCCCGCTTCGATGAGCAGGTCATAATTGCGCTGGTCGCCGAACCCCGGCAGGGCGCCGCCGATCCCGGTCGGGTCCACACCCGCGGCCAGCAGGCCACCGGCGGCCACAAATGCCCGCTCGAACGCCATGGCCGTCTTGAGGCGGGCGTCGGTAAGCGCCGGGTTGGGGTTCTCGTCGATCTGCTTCCGCTGCGCCAGATAGGCTTCTCGTACCTCGGGTGCCATGGCGGTGGAGGTGCGCTCATCGAGCGGCGCGCGACCGGGGAAAATGGTTTCGTAGATCGCGAGCGTGGAGGTCATCGAAACCTTGTGATCGACCATCGCCTTGATGGTGGCATTCCACGCCGCCGCGTCGGGATTCGCGTTCTCGTGCGAGGTGGCGGTGACCAGGATGTTGGTCGGGCAGTTGTCCGCCTTCTTGCCCGGCGCGAAGTCACTCGCCGTGAACAATCCGTGCTCCAGATTGTCGATGCCGAGTGCCACCGCTTCCTGAAACGAGACGGAGCAGATGTGTCCCGTGACTTTCATGCCCCGGGCGTGCGCTGCGTCGATGGCGGCCTTGAGGTCGGCACTGCGGATCTCGGTGTACGACTTGAGCCAAGTCGCGCCTTCGTCGCCCCAGTAATTCACAAACCGGCGGGCCTGCTCGGGTGAGCCGATAGCTGTCATGTAACCCGCACCGTCAGTGCCCGTCATGTAGGGCGCCGTGATGTGGATGCGCGGGCCGACCTGCTCACCGGCTTCCACCGCCGCCTTCAGGTTGATGTCGGCGTACGCGCTGTTGCTCCCGGTGGTGCGCACTGTCGTGACACCAGACGCGAGATAGAGGCGTGGTGCGGTGAAGCTCGCCTGCACCCGGCGACCACCAGCGGCCGTGTAGAAGAGGTGATTGTGTGCGCCGACGATACCGGGGATCACGGTGTGTCCCGGCAGGTCCATCACCCGGGCTCCCGCCGGCACTGTCGTGCGCCCGGTCGGACCGGTCGCGGCGATCCGCCCGTTGGCGATGACCACCGTCTGGCCGATACGCGCCGCCGCTCCGGTGCCGTCGAGCACCGTGACGTTGGTAAGCGCCACCACCGGCTCGGCGACCGACACGAAACGCTTCACGCCTGGCGAAAGCGATGTGGCCGCTTGCGCGGTGAGCGGGCCCGCCATGCAGAGTGCCAGCGCGGGAACCAGAGTGAGTTTCATCGAGACTCCACAGTGAGGGTGGTCATCATGCCGCTTTCAACGTGTTCGGCGATGTGGCAGTGCAGCATCCAGCGGCCGGGATTGTCGAACTCCACGAGGATGTCGGCGACGGCGCCCGCGGGAAGGAGTATGGTGTCCTTCCACACCCGCGCGGCCGGTGCGACGCCATTGACGGACAGCACCATGAACCGCTGGCCGTGCAAATGAATCGGGTGATGCATCGCGTGCACCGAGCCACGCTGGTTCACCAGCCGAATGCGGCGGCGGTCACCCTGCCGGACCCGGTAGTCGATTGCCTCGTTCTCGCGGCCGCTTGCGACGTCGCGGACGAACCAGTGCGCTTGCGAGCCGGTGGTCGCCCAGTTCATCCCCACCATCGTGCCGCTCCACTCGACCGGATGGAAGTACGCCGAATCGAGAAGCATCATGCGGGACGTCACGTACGGGAGGTCGGTCATCCGAACACCGAACGCCAATGTGAGGTCGGGTTCGCCCGTCGGCACGGTGAGCGGAACCGTTGCCGTCGATCGCGATACCGGCGCTTCCGCGCGCGCTGACCCACCCACCCGCACCACACCCAGCGTGTCGACCTGGGGGATGAACCGTCCGAAGACATGGTCCAGCGCCCGCACCCGATTCTCCACCGCTGCCACCCCGCCACCGAACGTGACGTCCACCGCATACCGCTCGGCGGGCGCGATCACGACGCTCTCCACCGGTACCGGTTGATCATACGCCCCGAGATCGGATGCCACCAGTCGCATCGTCGCATTGGTGACGGAAAGGTTGAAGGTGCGGGTGTTGGCGGCGTTGGTGAACCAGAACCGGACCGTCTCCCCAGCACGAGCCGAGCCGGCCCATCGGGGCTCGCCATTGACGAGGAAGACGTTGCCGAATCGCCCCATCAACGCGTGTGTCGCGTGTTCGGCACCGAACGGGACCAACCCATCCTCACCCACGAGCAGATCGTCGAGCATCACAATCTCCTCGCGCCCGGTGGCCGGGGCAGACCGTACCAGAATGTTGCCCGCGAGGCCGAGGTCCTGCTGCATGTCCTCGCGCACATGGGGGTGGTACCAGTACACACCGTCATCGGGGAAGGTGAGCGTGTAGGTGAAGTGCCCTCCCGGCGGGACCGGCTCTTGCGACAGGTGCGGCACGCCATCCATCCGCCAGTCGAGGCGCAGGCCGTGCCAGTGCACCGTCGTGGGCACATCAAGCGCGTTGGTGAACTGCACAGTCACCGTGGCGCCACGCGTGACTGAGAGCAACGGTCCTGGCGACTCACCGTTGAAGGCGTACATCGTGTACTCACGGCCGTGGATCTGGCGCTGCACGCGACCCGCAACCAGCGACAGCGTGTCGCCGTTCGCGAGACGCAGCACCGTCGAACGTCGCGACGTGACGGCCAATCCTGCCGGAGCGGGAAGCATTGGCGCAACGGGCGGGCGAAGTGCCATTTCCGACGGCAGCATCGCGATGCCGGCGGGCATTGGCACCCCGGGCCATCGGAGCGGGTCGCCCGGCTTGCCAGCGGCGTGATCGTGCCCGGTCATCGTGTCGGCGTTGCCGGTGACCGCCAGGGCAAACTGTTGGATGTCCGGCGGCTGGAGCCGCGTGCTCGGGCTCCCGCCCCGCAACACGATCCGGCCGGTGCGCTCCCGTACCTCCGCCGAGGACTCCGCGCTCACGACGATCACGAACTGGTCGAACTCGACGGGTGAGAGCACGCTCGAACCATTGGTGACCGCGCCGAGATTCACGAACTCGGCGTAGCGCGGCGTCGTCACCCACGCAACGTACGTAGTCGCGGTCGAATCGAGCACGGAAGGTTGCGGGAGTCCGGCAATCACGATCGTGGGCCGATACCGCTGCACACCATCGCGCGTGACGCTGATCGTGAACGGACCGGGCACGAAATCGAGCACCACGTGCCCGGAGACTGAGTCGACACCGGGGGCCGCGATGAGATGGATGCAGTAGAGATCGGGACTGGCCGAATCAGGCAGCGGTTCGGTGCAACGGTCGCCAGGCCCAGCGCCGGGGCTCCACGCCAGTGCGGCGAGCACGAAACATCCAACGGCCCGCGCATTCAACCGCACGTCATGCCCCTACCGTGGTTCGGCACCGAACAGGAGCATCAGCGTTTGCGGGTCAACCGGCTTCACCCAGTGATCGTCGAAGCCCACCTCGCGAGAGAGCTTGCGGGCCTCGTCCTGACCCCAGCCCGTGAGGGCCACAAGCCGGAGACCATTGTGGTTGTCGCGCTGTCGCATCTGGCGCGCGACTTCGTACCCGTCCATCCCCGGCATCCCGATGTCGAGCAGCGCGGCGTGTGGGCGAAACGTGTCGAGCGCATCAAGGGCGCCGGCACCGTCGTACACCACACGCACCGTCGCGCCCATCAATTCGAGGATTGTGCCGAGACTGTCGGCGGCGTCACGGCTGTCATCCACCACCATGATGCGACGTTCTGCGCCACCCATCTGAGGAATCGACGGATGCGATCCCGTGTCCCGCACCGTGGAAGGGTTCAGATCGGCATCGGCATCGGCATCGGCACCCGCCATCGCCACGAGCGCGTCGCCCGACAACCGGAAGTCAGTCCAGCCGTGTGTCGGCTCCGCGCCGATCGAGTGATAGAATCCGATCGCGAGTTCATTCCAGTCGAGGACCGACCATTTGATCCGCGCACAGCCGCGTTCCTGCGCAATGGACGCAATCCGCCCCAGCAGGCGCTTGCCCACGCCGTGCCCCCGGAACACGGGATCGACGAAGAGATCCTCCAGCCAGATACCCCGTTTTGCCAGGAAGGTCGAGTAATTGTGGTGGAAGAGTGCGAACCCTGCCGGTGCGCCGTCCACCTCGGCAATCAGCACCTCCGCCGCCGGTTCGGCGCCGAATAATGACTCCCGCACCCCTGCCTCGGTTGCAACGCATTGGTCGCCAAGCTTCTCATACTGGGCGAGCCCCGCAATGAACCGTCGGATCACCGGTACGTCGGACACTGTTGCGTTCCGGACCACGGGCTCCGTCATGGGACCTGCTCAGCGAAGGATGAGCGATGCGCCCGCCCATCCGAGGGCCAGCGCGAGGGAGATCAGCTTTCCAGCCCTGGTCCACCAAGGCCAGGAGAGGGTCATGCCGAGAACCACCATGACGCTGAGGATCACGACGAGCGGAAAGACCTCCGCCACGACTGGATCAGGCGCCCCGCGCACCAGCAGCGATCTCGCGATCATTCCTGCTGCCAGGCACGCGGCCGTAATACCCAGGGCCTCGAAAAGCTGCCGTGCGGTCCGGGAAGGTGTCATCTGGCGAATCGATCGCCGCCACGACACTGCGAGCAGCGCGATGACAATCAGCGTCATGTCGGCGACGATCAGCCATCGCAACCCCCCTGCCTTTACCCCCGGCGCCAGATGGTCGCCCAGGACACGGCCGATCGCGCCGAGCGCCCCGTCGATGTGCCCCCTCCAGCCCAATGATACGCCAGACGGCCATGCGTCAGTTCCCACCCACGGGAGTACCGCGATTGCCACCGCCAAGGGTGCCAGTGCGAGCGCCACCCGACGCCAGCGTCTGCGGCCACGCCGCTGGGCGTGGAGCACTGTCCAGATTCCCGCAGCGATGGGCAGCCCAATTGCCGTCGGCGAGATGAAGACCGCCATCACCGCCGCAAGGCCACCATATGCGAACGAGAATCGGGGCGCGTGCACCATCACCGCGATCATGAAAAGCATCACGGCGAGGAGCGGGGGCCCGCGCACCGATTCTCGGTGCACCTCGACGAACGCGGGAAGGAGCACTAGCGTCAGCGCGCCCACCACTCCTGCCAGCCGGCCCGCCGCCGCTTCGAGCAACGAGAGAACGAGGGCGCCAGTGACGCCCGCGGCGAGCGCGGGAAGGAGCGGTCCGACCAGGGCCGACGCCGGCCCGTCGAGGCCGACCACATAGAACACGTCGCTACGCCGCGCGATCCACCACACCAATGCCGCTGTAACAACGAAGGCGGTCAACGGACGGCGGATGGCGGTTAGCGAGCGTTGCTGGACGGGTACCAGCGTCCCCCCGTCCGCGCCATCTCCTCGAGCACGGGTGCCGGTGTGAAGCGTGGCCCGCAACTCACCACGAGTCGCTCAAGCCGAGCCACCACCTCGGCGGCTCCCATGCCGTCCAACGTGCGCAACGGCCCGCCCCGGAATGGCGGATAACCGATCCCGAACACCGCGCCGATGTCGGCGTCGCGCGGCGTCCGCACCACGCCCTCGCTCATCGCGAGCGCCGCCTCATTGAGCATCGCGAACACGAGTCGGTCCTGCACCCGCTGCTCATCGACCTCACCCTGCGGACGCACGCCCAGCAACTGGAAGACGCTGGCATCGGCACCGCTTTTGTGCCCATCCTTGTAGAAATAGAAGCCTCGCCCGTTCTTGCGCCCCATCCGATCGTCGGAGCGCATCACGCTGATCACGCGTGAAGGCGCGAGTCGATCGCCAAACGCCTCGTGCATCACCTTTCCCGCTTTCTCGGCCACGTCGAGTCCGACTTCATCGAACAACGCCGCTGGCCCGACCGGGAAGCCCCAGTTGGTCATCACCCGGTCGAGCACCTCGATCGGTATGCCATCCTCAAGGAGGAAGCCCGCCTCGTTGAGGTATGGGGACAGGATGCGATTCACCCAGAACCCAGGCGAATCAGCCACGACGATCACGGTCTTCCCCATCCGGCGTCCGAACTGCACCGCCGTCACGAGCGCATCGACACTTGTATGGTCCGTCGGAATGACCTCAAGGAGTGGCATCCGCGCCACCGGCGAGAAGAAGTGCATCCCCAGCACGCGCTCGCCATGCCGTGCGGCGGCGGCAATCTCACCGATCGGGATCGTCGAGGTGTTGGTGCCGATCACGGTGGTGGCTGGGACCGCTGCTTCGATTTCGGCGAGCACCTGGCGCTTGACACCGAGTTCCTCGAATACCGCCTCGATGACCAGTTCGGTGCGCGCGAAGCCGTCGTAGCCACCGGTGCCGGAGATGAGCGCCTTTTGGCGCTCGAATTCCCAGCGTGTCAATCGGCGGCGCTTGAGTCGCTCGGCCAGCACATCGACCGCGACCTTCACACCGCGCCCCACGCGCGACAGGTCGGAGTCTTTCATCCGAACCTCGACGCCGGCCACCAGTGCCGCAGTGCCGGCGATACCGGCGCCCATGAATCCGCTGCCGATTACGCCGAGACGGTGCACGGGACGTGCGCGACCGGTTCCTGAGGGGACACCATCATCCTTCTTGAGCGCATTGGTCGCGAAGAAGATCTCGACCAGGCGTTGGGAGACATCGGTCATGGCGAGTTCGCCGAACGCCTGCGCCTCGGCCACGAGCCCCTTTGTTATACCCTCTTCCATCGAACAACGCACCACCTCGATCGCACGCGGCAACGCTGGGTAATTGCCTCCCGACTTGGCGTCTACACTTTCGCGCGCCTTGCGATACACCACCATCCGACCGATTGGCGTGCCGTCAATTGCGGCGGCCACGAACCCGCGTCCGCCTCGCTTGGGCGACCATCCACCGGCGATGCGTTCGGCCGCGGCAAGCACTGTGTCGAGCAGTATCGACTCGGGAACCATCTCGTCGACCAGCCCGATTCGCAGTGCCTTGCGCGCCGCCACCGGCTTGCCAGTGAGGATCATATCGAGCGCCGCCCGTGCGCCCACGAGGCGCGGCAGGCGATTCGAGCCGCCGGCACCCGGGATCAACCCGAGCTGCGTCTCGGGAAGGCCGAGGTTGGTCTTCGTATGATCCGTGGCGACACGATAGCGGCAGGCGAGTGCGAGTTCGAGCCCGCCGCCCATACATGCGCCGTGGATCGCGGCGATCACCGGTGTCTTCGAGTCGGCCACGGCCTGCATCAGAAGTTGCCCGTCTTTCGAGAGCCGCACCGCTTCCTCGACCGAACGGAGTTGCAGGAACTCCTCGATGTCGGCGCCGGCGATGAACGTGTCGGGTTTACCCGACCGCAGCACGATGGCGTGCACCTGCTCGTTGGCATCGAGCACCCGCAGGAGTTCCTCGAGTTCCCAACCCACGGCCTTGCTCAGTTTGTTGACCGACTCGAACGGGAGGTCGAAGGTGACGATCGCGGTGCGGTCGCGATACTCGGTACGAAACGCGGCGGTCATGCCACACGCTCCAACACCATCGCGTATCCCATACCGCCCTGCGCGCAAATGGAAACGAGGCCGAACTCCACATCGCGGCGCACCATCTCGTTGGCCAGCGTGGTGACGATGCGCGCACCGGTTGCAGCAAACGGGTGACCGATCGCAATGCTGCCGCCCATCACGTTGGTCCGGCTCCAGTCGACCTCACCGACAGCACCACTGAGTCCGAGTCGGCGGGCCCATTCGGTCGAACCCCAGGCCTGCACGTTCGACAGGACCTGCGAGGCGAATGCCTCGTGAATCTCCACGAGTCCGAGATGCTGCCAGGTGATGCCTGCACGTCGCAGTGCAGTCGGCACTGCATACGCTGGCCCCATCAACAATTGCCAACCGGGATCGACCGCTGCCACCGCATAGCTCCGCACTGCCACCAGCGGGCGATAACCAAGCGCAGCGGCCTTCTCCTCGCTCATCATGATCACCGTCGCGGCGCCGTCGGTGAGTGGCGATGCGTTGCCAGCGGTCACGCTGCCGTAACGTCGGTCGAAGACCGGCTTGAGCGTCGACAGTTGTTCCAGAGTGGTGTCGGAACGGATCAGGTTGTCGCTGCTCACAACCTGGTCCATGTCACGACCGCCAAACCACGGGACGATCTCGTCGGTGAGGCGGCCATCTGCAGTGCCTGCCGCGGCGCGCTGGTGACTCATCAGTGCGAAGGCATCCTGGTCCTGGCGAGAGATGCCGTTCTCTTTCGCCATTTTCTCTGCCGACTGCCCCATCGACTCGCCGGTCGACGGCTCGGCGATCGCCGGTGACACCGGCTTGAGATCGCGAGGCCGGACGGCCGCGAACGCGCTGAGGCGCGCGCCCAGTGACCGTGCCTTGCTGGCCGCCACAAGCGACCGAGAAAATCGGCGAGTGTGCAGGATCGGCACGTCGGATAGCGTCTCGACACCGCCCGCCAGGATCACGTCGGCGTGCCCCGCGATGATCTGGTCGGTGGCATTGCAGATCGCCTGGGCACCCGACGCACACGCGCGGTTGAGCGAGTAGCCAGGTACGGTGCGCGGCATCTGCGGCAACAGCGCGATCTCACGCGCGACGTTGCCGACCAGCGGCGACACCACGACCTGTCCGTAGATGACCTCATCCACCTCGTTGCCCGGTAGCTCGGTGCGGTAGAGCAGTTCCCGGGTACAGTGACGGGCCAAGTCGGTGGCGGAGGCATCGACGAGTGTGGTGCCGGCCTTGGCAAAGGGCGTGCGGAGGCCGGCGATGACAACTGCTCGGCGGCCGGGGCGCGGGGTGATCATCCCCGAAAGCTAAGGGGAACCGGGGATCGCGCGAGAGCGGTCGTGTATCTTTGCACCGTTACCCATGAGGGAGCTTGTCGTGGCAGCGATCGATCCCGAGCAGCCAGAATTCGGCATCCCCGCCGAGGCGGTGTACACCGCGGTGCTCGAAGCCCAGTCCGCCGTTGCATTCGAGGCCGTGCCAACGAGCAATGGCTCGGGGCCCATCGCGGCGGCACCCGCCGCGCCGCCCAGCCCGCCTGCACCGCCGGTGCCCGAGGGCGCGGTCCAGCTCAAGGGGCCACCGCTTCGGTTGGCGCAAAACATGGACGCATCGCTCTCGATGCCCACCGCCACAACCTTCCGCGAGCTGCCGGTCCAGGCACTCGAGGCCCGTCGAGCCGAGATCAACGCCGCCCTGAAAGCAGCGGGTCGAAGCGAGAAGCTGTCATTCACCCATCTGATCGCGTGGGCGCTGGTGCGCGGCAGCCGTGAGTTCCCGGTTATGGGCACAAGCGTGCTGCAGTCTGGCGGCAGCACCTACCGGATCGATCCGAAGCACGTGAACCTCGGGTTGGCCGTCGACGTCGAACGGAAGGATGGCTCGCGGGGCCTGGTGGTCCCGGTTCTCAAACAGGCCGACACGATGGACTTCGCCGGATTTCTCGCCGCGTACGAGACGATCGTCGACAAGGCGCGCAACAACCGGCTGATGCCCGACGATTTCGCCGGCGCCACCATGACGCTTACCAACCCGGGAGGGCTGGGCACGGTGGGCTCCGTGCCACGGCTGATGATGGGACAGGGAACGATCTTCGCCACCGGCGCGATCGCCTTCCCACCGGCCTTCGCCACCGCCGACATGGCCACAATTCGCCAGCTCGGCATTTCCAAGGTGATGATGCTCACCAGCACCTACGATCACCGCGTGATTCAGGGTGCCGAATCGGGGAGCTTCCTGCGGCTCGTCGAACAGTTGCTACGCGGCGAACAGGCCTTCTACGAAGAAGTTGCCGGCTCGATCGGGATCGCCCTCGGATCGACTTCAGCCGCCACACCGGTAACTCCGCCTGCGCAGCCGATCGTGCTCACCCCCGGTTCCGCCGTTGCCACCACGGCGCAGGTCGACGCCGTCGCCGCGGCGATGATGCTTGTCAACGCGTATCGCACTCACGGGCACCTTGCCGCATCGCTCGACCCGCTCGGTACCGACCCGGTGGGCGATCCGGCGCTTGATCCTGCATCGGTCGGCCTGACTCCGGAGCTGATGGCGGCGATACCAGCTGCGCCGCTGCGGGTGGCGGTCCCGGGGACCACCCTGGCTGATGCGTTGGCAAACCTTCGCGCCACCTACTGCGGAACGATCGCCTACGAAGTCGAGCACATCGCGTCGCACGAGCGCCGTGCATGGCTGCGCGAGCAGATCGAGTCAGGGGCCAATCGTGTCAGGCTGAGCGACGACGACAAGAAGGCAGTACTCACCCGGCTCACCCAGGTCGAGGGCCTCGAACGCTTTCTCGGCAAGGCATATCTCGGGCAGAAACGGTTCTCGATCGAAGGCGTCGACATGATGGTGCCGATGCTCGACCGCGCCTTCGAGATCGCCTCCGAGGCGGGAGTGCGCGACGTGGTGCTGGGCATGGCCCACCGCGGGCGGCTCAACGTGCTATCACACACGGTCGGTCGTCCGTATGAAACGCTCTTCGCGGAGTTCGAGGGTGCACGGCATGAATCACAGACGTCTGCACCGGATGGTGGCACCGGCGACGTGAAATATCACGCCGGTGCATCGGGTGCGTTCGCGGCGCGAAACGGCAAGTCGCTGGGCGTGACGCTGCTGCCCAACCCGAGTCACCTGGAGTTCGTCGGTGCCGTGGTGGACGGCCGCACCCGCGCGCTGCAGACCAACCGTCGCGGACGCGATGCGCATTTCGACTCGACGATCGCGCTGCCGGTAGTGATCCACGGCGATGCGGCATTCCCGGGGCAAGGTATCGTGGCCGAGACGCTCAACCTGGGAGGACTGGAAGGCTACCGCACGGGCGGCACGGTGCACCTGATAGCCAACAATCAGGTTGGCTTCACCACCGATCCGGGCGAGGCCCGTTCGACCCGATATGCGTCTGACCTCGCCAAGGGATTCGACATCCCGATCATCCACGTCAACGCCGACGACCCCGAGGCATGCCTCTCGGCGATCGAGCTCGCGATGGCATATCGCATCACTTTCCACGACGACGTGGTGATCGACCTTGTCGGCTATCGCCGCCATGGGCACAACGAGGGCGATGAGCCCAGCTACACCCAGCCGACGATGTACAATCGGATTCGTGACCTGCCAACGGTGCGAGAGCGCTACGCCACAGCGCTTGAGGCGGATGGTACGATCGCCGCTGGTGAGGGCGATGTGATGGCCGAGGCGACGTACCAGAACTTCGTCGAGATCCAAACATCGTTCAAGGCGTCGCTGGCCAGCAATCGCCCGCGCGAAGAGACGCCGCGCGAACCCGGTTCGGTCGAATACACCGATACTGCTGTTGACGCAGAAACGCTCACGGCACTCAACGAGCAACTGCTGGCGTTTCCGGCAGGGTTCGCGGTACATCCCAAGCTCGCCCGCCAGCTCGAACGGCGGCGGGGTACGCTGCAGGATGCACACGGAATCGAATGGGGCCACGCCGAGGCCCTGGCGTTCGCCTCACTCCTCGTGGAGGGCACACCGCTCCGACTCACCGGGCAGGATGTGCAGCGTGGCACGTTCTCGCACCGGCATTTGATGCTGCACGACGTGAACACCAATGCCCAGTGGGCACCGCTGCAGTCACTGCCAGGCGCGCAAGCACCGATCGAGGCGTACAACTCACCGCTCTCCGAGTTGGCCGCTATCGGCTTCGAGTATGGCTATGCAACCGCAGCGCCCGAAGCCTTGGTGCTGTGGGAGGCGCAGTTCGGCGACTTTGTCAACGGCGCGCAGGTGATGCTCGACCAGTTCGTGGCGGCCGGATACAGCAAATGGGGCGTCACGTCACGCCTCACGCTGTTGCTGCCCCATGGCTACGAGGGACAGGGTCCGGAGCACTCCAGCGGTCGGGTCGAACGGTTCCTGCAGTCAGCGGCCGAAGGGAACATGCGGGTGGTGAACTGCTCAACGTCGGCACAGTACTTCCATGTGCTCCGCAGGCAGGCGCGCTGGTCGATGCAGCGCCCGCTGGTGATCATGACCCCCAAGTCGCTGCTGCGCCTCCCGGCTGCGAGCTCGTCGCTCGACGACCTGGCGCAAGGACGATTCCACACCGTGATCGACGACAAGCGCTCCGACGACGACGCAGCGACGGCGAAGTCGATCGTGCTCTGCAGCGGCAAGATCTACTACGACCTGATGGATGAAGCGGGCGCGGGCGCGGTGCCGGTTGTGCGGGTCGAACAGCTCTACCCCTACCCCGAGCACGAACTACGGGAATTGCTCAATCGGTATCCAGCCGTCACGGACGTGGTGTGGGCGCAGGAGGAACCACGCAACATGGGCGGATGGACGTTTATCGAACCTCGCCTCCGCGCGACGCTGGCCGACAGAGCACAGCTCCGCTATGTGGGACGGCCGGAACGAGCCTCGCCCGCCGAGGGTTATCCGGGGGCGCACAAGGCCGAGCAGGCGCGAATTGTGTCGGAGGCGAGGGGCGGCTGAGCCGCCCCTCGTTCAGCTCGGCGGGAGCAGCGGACGCTCGCTCGCCTGACGGGCAAGTTGCTTGAGCGGGTCTGACAAGTGTTCGCCGTAGTGCAGTAGGAACACGCCCCGGGCGCGGCGGGCCATCAAGAATGCCATCAACGGTGTATCGGCCTTCGCGGCGTTGCACGGCCGGCACGCGAGCACCAGATTGTCCGCGCGATCGTACGCGGACTGGCCGCGTCGCGGGCGGACATGGTCCAACGTGATGGTTTCAGCGGGAACGCGGGTACCGCAGTAAGCGCACACTGATCCGTGGCGCGCGAGCAGCCATTCACGGTGCGATCCGTAGGCACGACCCGGCGATCGGCGAAGCCCACCACCCTTCTGCGCTGTTCCTGTCTCTTCTGCTTCTTCCACTGGCGGGGCAACGGCAGTGCCGCCCCGGCGTCTCGAACGTGCCACGTAGATCCTTCTCGGTTACTGGGTCCAGCGCGGAAAGATAGTCGGAGAAAGGTTGAAGGGTTGAAGGGTTGAAGGGTTGAAGGGTTGAGGGGTTGAGGGGTTGAGGGGTTGAAAGGTTGAAAGGTTGAAAGGTTGAAGGGTTGAAAGGTTGAAGGGTTGAAAGGTTGAAGGGCAAATGGAGAGAGGGGGATGACGGATGACCGACTCACCGTTTGTCGGTCATCGGTCATCGGTCATCGGTCATCGGTCAACCGCCCACAGCCACCAACCAGGCCGCCAGCAGAATCGCCGCGACCGCCACCAAAACCCGCGTCGTCACCGACTGCGGGAGCCGAGCGCCGTGTTCGGCCCCGTCGAGGAACGACGGAATCAGCATCGGATGGCGGGCACGAACGGCATCCAGGGACCCGAGCACCTGCTCGGCCCGTGTCGGGCGGCGGGAGACATCGGGGTCGACCATGCTGTCGATCAGGTGATGCAGCTCGGGCGGAAGCGCCCGGCGGTGGCGTGACAACGGCAGTGGTGTCCCGGCCGGGAGATCGCCGGCAAGGAGCGCATAGGCCACTTGGCCCAGTGCGTCGAGGTCATCCCGGACAGTTCCGGTACCGGCGGTGTCGACCCCGCCCAGCACCGCACCACGATCGGTCAGGTAGACCGCATCGAGGCCGAGCGCGCCGTGGGTCAAGTTGCGACGATGAAGTGAGGCCAGCGCTCTGGCGAGGTCCCGCAGCGCCGCGATAGCCTCGGGAACCGGAAGGGCCGACCGTCGAGCCAGCCGCTCTCGTAGCGTGAGTCCCTCGGGGCGGGCGGTGACGAGGCAGGCGTGACCGTCGACCTCGGCGGTGTCCCCGGGGGCTACGAGCGCCGCATGCTGCGCTGCTCGAAAGCGGTCGACCATGCTTCTCAATGCTTCAGGCGTGGGACCGATTGGTGCGCGCGGGTAGACCGTCACGAGGGCGGCGTCGCGGCCCCGGGTCGCCGCATAGCGGTACGACCCATCGGGAGAAGGGAGTCGATCGCCGATCATCAAGTCGCCGCCAATCGCCAGGCGGATGCGTGCACGCAAGCTGTCATTGCTCATACCGGCCCGTTGAGGTCATGGTCAGGGGGATCGGGGCCGCTCAAAGCGACCGGAGCAAACCATCCATGCATCACGCGTGCCGGAACCCAAGTACCCGGGCTGGGTGGAAACCGGCGGGGGGCCGGGCTCCCGGATCCCAATCGGGGCGCCATGTCCACGCTCTGTGTGTCACGACTGCCACATTAAGCCGGTGACAGGCGGAGCTCGGCCGCCCATCTTGCCTGCCGTCCGCCTTGCCGGCGCCCACAGCCCGGTAACACCGTTGATCGCACCGCGCGGGGCCCATGAGCCGCACCAAGAAGAAGCCGACAACGCCGATCCGGACCCCGACCCCCACGCGCGCGGCGGCCGTTCGCTTGGTGGAGATCGACATCCTCGCCGCGATCACCGTGGTGGTTTGCGTCGTCCTTGCCTACGCGACGCACAACAGCATCAACCCCGATGGGGTGTCTTACCTCGATCTCGCCGCTGCACTCCGCCGCGGCGACTGGAGATCCTTCGTGCAGGGTTATTGGTCGCCGCTCTATCCGGCGCTCCTGGCCGTTGTGGGTAGCGCGTCGTCGTTCGAGGGCAACGCCTTCCTCCCCACGGTCCATTATCTCAACGCCGCCATCGCCGGCCTCGGTGTGGCGGCGATCTGGCGGTGGGGCCATCGCACACGCGATCGAATCATTGCCCGCGCCGGCATGGCCACGTTCATCATGGCTGCTGCCCGACCATTGCGAATCGAGTCCGTGACCCCTGACCTGCTTCTCCTCTCGCTGATGGCATGGACAGCGTACGAACTCATTGTGCACCGCGGCGAACGCTGGATCCGTCTCGGTTTGCTGCTCGGCGTGCTGTTTCTCACCAAGACCAGTGTCTGGCCTTGGCTCATTGTGTTCACGCTGGTGCGCGTGGCCGACAACGACGGCCGCCTGGCGCGCACGGTTGCCCTGCGTGCAGGTGGAGTGATGATGCTGGTGGTGGCACCGTGGATCATCGCGATGAGCAGCAGCGTCAACCATTTCACGATGTCATCGGCCGGTCGACTCAACATCTGCTGGTATCTGGAGTCCTGTGACGGTCGTACCCCCGACACCCACGTCGGTGACCACCAGCTGTACGGGCAGATTCCACTGGAAAGCGGCGAGGCTGTTGTTGTCGCCGGCATCGATGACAAACACCGCTGGACCTACCTGCCGTGGTCTGATCCGACGACATGGGGAGCGGGCGTCATCAGACAGAACACCACGCCGCCCACCATCGGCAGCCTTATGTCTTACTGGGCGAAGCAGGGGTACTACGCCGTCGGATACTGGATCTCGCCGGTTGTATTGCTGGTGCTCGTGCCGTTCGCCCTGGTGCATCGGCGGCGGCCTGAGGGTCGCATACCCGATCCCGCACAGGGCAAGATGCTGGTGCTCGCCGCGCTGGGCCTGGCTGGGATCGCGCAGTTCATTGCCGTGCACGCCGAGCCGCGGCTGATCGCGCCGTTCGTGATGCTGATGGTCATGGCGCTGCTGGCGTGGCTGCGGATGAGGGCGCCCACCGATGACTCGATTACGGTGCCCGCGCGACGATGGCGGGACGGTGTGACGGCGGCGATGGCGGCCATCGCGCTGATACTCGGCGCCGGTCGGGTCAGCGGCGAAATGGAGGCGAGCGGCGAGGTGGCGCGGCGATTCGCAGTGATCGAGTCACGTTTCCGCGTGATCGACACCGGCGTCGACCGGCGCGTTGCGCTGATTGGGTACGCCATGCCTGCCCTGGGCGACCTGTGGAGGGCAGGGGCGCGCGTAGTGGCCCAGATACCACCCTATGCAGCAGTCCTGATCGGCCAACTCCCCGCCGACAAGCAGGCGGAGGAGTTGCGTCGGATGTTCGGGGGCACTGCCCACGCCGCCTGGTTGGTCAATCCAGACGGCCGGTTCCAGTGGGTAAACTTGGGCGAATAGCGCTCCTACTTCTTCTTGCTCGCCGCCGCGCTCTTCGTGGCCGCTGCCTTTGCCTTCCTGGCCTTCACAGCACGGGTGACCACTCGTCCCACTAGTGCGGCCGTGGCAACGCCCGCGGCCACCTTCATGACCGTGACACGCTTTGCCTTCTTCTTGTCTTCCTGCCGTTCAGCCACCTTGGTCTTGACCTGCCGGGCAACCGCAACGGCAACTGCGGCGGCAGCGGCACGTGCGCCGGACTTGGCGCCGGCCCGCGCCAGGTTACCTAGGACACGCCCCACAACGGCGGTTTTCGATGGCTTCGTCGCAGCCCTGGTGGACTTGGTTGATTTGGTCGCCTTGGTCGACGCCTGCTTCGTGCCGGTGGTCCGGCGGACCGTTGCCTTCTTCGCGGACTTCCGGCGCGCGCGGGCCGGGGCCTTGGCTGCGGAAGCATCGGGAGCGTCGGGAGCGTCGGTGGTGGTCGAATCAGTTTCGTCGGTCGTGGCCATCGTGTCCCCATCGGTGTCGGGAGAAGTGTGCAACTGTTCCACAAATGGTGACGATCGAGCGGTGAGCGCTGGCACCGGGGCTCCGGATGACCGCAATACTCCCCGGTTCCGGCTCCCCATTTACCTTTCCCCGCCGACATCAATCTGCACCTCAGCCTCGAGTCCCGTGAGCCAGCCCTCCAGCACCCCGATCTCGACTCCTGCCGCGTGGCAGGCGATCAACTCCCTCCGGGTCCTCGCGATGGACGCGGTGGAACGCGCCAACAGCGGCCATCCGGGAACACCGATGGCGCTCGCCCCAGCGGCCTACGTGCTCTGGCGTCACCATCTGATGTACGATCCGGCACACCCGCTGTGGGCCAATCGCGACCGGTTCGTACTCTCCTGCGGCCACGCATCGATGTTGCTCTACGGACTGCTGCACCTGTCGGGATACGATCTCCCTCTCGAGGAGATCAAGAACTTTCGGCAATGGGGTTCGCTGACCCCGGGGCACCCGGAGCGGGGCCACACAGTTGGGGTCGAAACCACCACCGGGCCGCTGGGGCAGGGTTTCGGCAACTCGGTCGGCATGGCGATCGCCGAACGGCTGCTCGCCAGCCAGCACAACGCCGACGGCGCAATCGTTGACCATCATACATGGGTGTTCGCGAGTGATGGCGACATGATGGAAGGTCTATCGAGCGAGGCCGCGTCGTTGGCCGGCCACCTCAAGCTCGCCAAGCTCACCGTCGTGTATGACGACAACCACATCACCATCGACGGTCGCACCGATCTCGCATTCACCGAAGATGTCGGAATGCGCTTCACGGCGTACGACTGGACCGTGCTGCACGTGCATGACGGCAACGACCTCGATGCAATCGATGCCGCGTACCGTACGGCACGCGAATCCGATCGGCCGACCCTGATCGTGCTCCGCACAGTGATCGCCGACCCCGCTCCCACGAAGCGCGACACCTCGGAAGCCCACGGCGCTCCGCTCGGCAAAGAAGAGATCGCCCGCACCAAGGAAATCCTCGGTTGGCCGTCGGATCCGTTTCACGTGCCGGATGGCGCGTACACCGAGATGCAGCCGGCGGCGGAACGAGGCGCGAGCGCGAGGGCCAGGTGGGAAGCAGCAATGGCGCAGCATCCACGGGCCGATGCATTTCGCGCACAGCTCAGCGGCGCATTGCCCGACGGGTGGGATGCTGCGCTTCCTGATCTTGCAACCGAGTCGCTCGCCAGTCGCCAGGCATCACAGAAGGCGTTGGCCGCCCTCGCGCCGATCATTCCCGGCCTTGCCGGCGGATCAGCCGACTTGGGCGGCAGCAACGGCACCAACATCAAGTTCGGCGACACCTTCGGCCCCGAGTCCACCGGACCGCGACTCCACTGGGGTGTGCGCGAGCACGCGATGTGCGCCGCGCTCAACGGCATGGCCGCACACGGCGGGGTACGTCCGTACGGCGCGACATTCCTGGTCTTTTCCGACTACTGCAAGCCGTCGATCCGCCTCGCGTCGTTGATGAAGTTGCCGGTGATCTATGTGTTCACGCATGACTCGATCGGTGTTGGCGAGGACGGACCGACCCACGAGCCGATCGAGCATCTCGCGATGCTGCGCGGCATCCCCGGTCTGGTGACAATTCGTCCCGCCGATGCCGCCGAAACCGTCGAGGCATGGCGCACCGCGGTTACCCGGACATCCGGCCCCACCGCCCTGATCCTCACGCGGCAGAAACTTCCCGCCCTGACGCGTTCGGCCGACAGCGTGCGTGAACTGTCGCGGGGCGGTTACATCCTGTACGAGCCCGCCGAGGCACCACTCGGCGTGATCATCGCCACGGGGTCAGAGGTTTCCGTTGCCATGGACGCGGCAAAGCGCCTTGCCGACGAATCGTTCCCGTTGCGGGTGGTGTCGATGCCGTCGTGGGAACTTTTTGCTGCGCAGGACGATGCGTGGCGCCATCGCGTGCTGCCGCTGTCGCTCACCGCGCGTGTGTCAATCGAGGCAGCCGCCACGTTCGGCTGGCGTCAGTGGATCGGCGATCGCGGCGTCGCGATCGGGATTGACCACTACGGTCAGTCTGCGCCCGGTGAGCGACTTTTCAAGGAGTTCGGCTTCACGCCGGACCATGTTGTCGACGCGATCCGTTCGATCGCCTGACGTTCGAGGCTGACATGACGCGACATCCATTGGTCCGACTGTGTGATCTCGGCCAGAGTCCCTGGTACGACTTCATCACCCGCGACCTGGTGCGCTCGGGCGAGTTGGCTCGGCTCATTCGCGATGAAGGGCTGCGGGGGATGACGTCCAACCCGACGATTTTCGAGAAGGCCATTGCGTCGAGCAGCGACTACGACGAGGACATTGCGGCGCTGGCCGCTGGCGGTGCCACACCGAGCGAGATCGCCGAGTCGATCGCTGTGGCCGATGTACAGGCGGCCTGTGATGTGTTCCGGCCGGTGTACGACGCCAGTGGGCACGGCGACGGGACTGTTTCGCTGGAGGTGGCGCCGACCCTGGCGAATGACACCGCAGGCACCATTGCCGAGGCCGAGCGACTCTGGACGCGCCTCGATCGGCCCAACGTGATGATCAAGATTCCCGGCACGCTGGCCGGCCTCCCCGCGATCACGCATTGCCTGGCGCAGGGCATCAACGTCAACGTCACCCTGCTCTTCTCGGTGGGGCGCTATCGACGTGTTATCGACGCATTCATGAGTGGCCTCGAGCAGCGCGCCGCGGCCGGTGGCGCAATCGACGCCCTGCACTCGGTGGCGTCATTCTTCGTGAGCCGAGTCGACGGCCAGACTGACTCCGCGCTCGCACAGGTTGGCGCAACCGGTGAGCCGTTTCTCCACCGGATCGCGATCGCGAATGCGGTGCATGCGTACGACGCGTTCGGACAGTCGCTCAACACACCCCGCTGGCAGGCACTCGCCGCGCTCGGTGCGCGGGCGCAGCGCCCGCTCTGGGCCTCGACCAGCACCAAGGATCCGTCGCTCCCCGACACATGGTACGTTGAGGCACTGATCGCACCCGATACTGTCAACACCCTCCCGCCCGACACCTTCCGTGCCTACGCCGACCATGGAGATCCGCACGTCCGGATCACCGTCGATGCGGAGCGCGACGCCGCGGCAATGCTGGCGGCCTACGAAGCGCTCAACGTGGCGCCGCTGGCCGAACGGACCGTCTTCCTTGAAGAGGACGGGGTCGCCAAATTCGCAGCAAGCTGGACCGAATTGCTGGATAGCATCGAAGCCAAGGGCCGGGCGCTCACCGGCTGACCCTCCGCACGACGAGGATTGCATGATCGGAGTCATCAAGCGGGTCGGCCTCACGGGGTGGATCTTCATCGGGATGGGAGCGGGCATCCTGATCGGCTGGCTTGCTCCCGAGTTCGGGGCCAGCCTCAAGCCATTCTCAACCCTGTTCCTCCGGATGATCAAGATGATCGTGGTGCCGATCCTCTTCGGCACGCTGGTTGTCGGGATCGCGGGGCACGGCGACGACATGAAGCGGATCGGACGTCTCGCCGCCAAGGCGATGATCTACTTCACCGTCATGACCTCAATCGCCCTGGTGATCGGTCTCGTGGCCGGTAACCTCGCCCAGCCAGGCATCGGTGTCGTGCTGCCGCCACCGGACCCCGGCGCTGCGCTGCCGCAGGCCGCGCCCACCACCCTCGGCGGCTTCCTCGAACACCTCGTGCCGCTCTCGTTCTTCGAGGCCGCCTCGAAGAACAGCGTGCTCCAGGTGGTGTTCTTCTCGGTGATGTTCGCGATCGGTCTGTCGCAGGTCCCGGCGGGCAAGGCGAAGGAGACGGTGCTCAACTTCGCTGAGGGTCTAGCGGAGACGGTGTTCAAGATGGTCAATGTGATCATGAAGTACGCCCCGATCGGTATCGGCGCGGCGATGGCGGTAACCGTCTCGCACAGCGGCATCGGCGTGATCGCCAACCTCGCCAAACTAGTCGGCACGCTCTACGTCGCCTTGATCGTGTTCGCGCTGGTGGCGCTGATTCCGTCGATGCTGATCTTCCGGGTCCCCATCCGAAAGTTCTTCGCCACCGTGAAGGAACCGGCGATCATCGCCTTCACCACCACGTCGTCCGATGCCGCACTGCCACTCGCGATGCAGCGGATGACGGAATTCGGCGTGCCCCGACGGATCGTGGCGTTCGTGATGCCCACGGGGTACTCGTTCAACCTCGATGGTTCGACCCTCTACCTCGGCGTCGCATCGCTCTTCGTGGCCCAGGCCGCAGGCGTGCACCTTTCCCTCGGCCAGCAACTGCTGATGATGCTCACTCTGCTGATCACCTCGAAGGGGATCGCCGCAGTACCGCGCGCTTCGCTGGTGGTACTCGCAGGTACGTTGTCGTCGTTTGGCCTTCCACTCGAGGGGATCGCTGTGATCCTGGGCGTCGATGAGCTGATGGACATGGCACGCACCATGACGAACCTCATTGGCAACTGTCTCGCGACCGCCGTGGTCGCGCGCTGGGAAGGCGAAGCCGAATGGGATGTTCCGCTTACCACATGAGACGGCAATCCGCATTGGCCATCACGGCGGTGCTGCTCGCCGCACCGATGTGCGCGCAGTCGCCGCTACACGACATCGAGCGCGCCCTCGACGCCGGTCAGGCATGGCAGGCCACTCAACTCGCCGCACCACTGCTGGCGCGGGCTGATACTCGCACGCCCGACGCGATCATGCTTGCGGCGCGTGCTGCCGCGGGATGGGAGGGGTGGTCGACGGTGCGTTCGCTACTCGAGAAGGAACCGTGGCTCGATTCACGGTTCGACCGTCTCGGCCGGCGTCTTCTCGCAGAGGCAGCGCTCGGCACCCAGCGCAACGCCGATGCGTTGATCGAGGCGCGGGCTGCAGTCGCGGAGCGCGCTGGCCGCGACGACGTTGAGCAGGGATTCCGGTTGGTCCTGCTCGCTCGCGCGCTCGATCGCAGCGATCAACGCGACAGCGCCGCCGCAACCTATCGCGACGCGGCGGCCCTCCTTCCAGATGCGGCGGAGTGGCTCTGGCTCCGCGCCGCAGGCGTGACGGCCGACGCCGGCGGAAGGCAGACACTCTACCGGGGCGTGAAGTCACCGGCGGCGCTGCCGCGGGTTGTGTGGACAGAGGCGCAGACGCTGGAGCGTTTTGGGAACGCAGCGGCGGCGGCGGCCCTGTATGGGAGCATCGGTGCCACCGCCGCGTCGCTCCGACTCCGCTGGAACGCCGCGCGCACCGACGCCGAGCGCGCCACGGTTCGCACCGCGCTGGTGGCGGAACTGCGTCCGGGTGTCAGTGCGGGAGCCGCGCGCGACGCCTTGATCTTGATCGAGCGCACACCCGTTGCAGTGATCGGCGCAGATCGGTTGACCGTTGCTCGTCGGGCCGCGGAAGTCGGCCGTGCCGCGCAAGCCGCCGATGCATTCGCCGCGGCCGCAAAAACAATCCCATTATCGGGCGCCGACCGCTTTACCTACGCCAAGGCACTCACCGACTTGGGCCGGTGGCCCGACGCTGCGGTCCAGTTCCGAGGTGTAAGCGACCCGTCGCTTGCCGGTCACGCGGCGTATCTCAATGCCCGAGCGTTGCTTCGGAGCGGCAACGGGAGTGCCGCGGTCACGGCACTCGAACGGGTCGTGACCAACTTCCCGCGAGACACCCTCGCGACCGGCACTGCGCTGTTCCTGCTTGGTGATCTGGCCATCGACGGTGGCGACGTAGAGAGGGCCCGCAGGTGGTTCAGCCAGCTTGGCACTCGTTATCCCACGAGTACCTTCGCGCCCAGGGGTGCACTGCTCGCCGCACTGATCCCGCTGGCGCGGAACGACCCGGCGACAGCCGCGCGTGAGCTCCGTCGGGCACTGGGCACATATGCCACGCGTGGTGAGGCGGATGCGATTCGATATTGGCTGGCGCGCGCGACAGCCGCCACCGGCCAGCAGGGCGCTGCCGATTCGATCCTCAGGACGTTGCTGGCGCGCGGACCGGAGAGCTACTACGCGACCCGTGCCGCGATCCGACTCGACACCGTGCCGTGGAGTGCGTCGGAGCCGCCGCTCTCGTCGTCGGATTCGCTTACGACGACATTCACACGTGTCGCCCTCCTGGAGCGAATCGGGCTCGATACCGAGGCCCGCCTTGAACTCGACTATCTGGGTACGCGTTCAAGTACGGCATCGACGTTGCTCGTGATGGCCGAGGCGATGCGGGAGCGGGGGTACACCGCGCGGGCATCTCAGCTTGGCCAACGTGCGATCGCCGCGGGCGCCCCGCGCGATGCGCGCACCTTTCGTTTGCTCTACCCCTTGCCGTGGGCGGACGCGCTGCTCACAGCTGGAGAGCGCGAAGATGTTGATGCGCTGCTTGCGGCATCGGTGATTCGCCAGGAGTCGGCGTTCCAGCCGCATGCCACGTCGCGCACCGACGCCCGCGGACTGATGCAAGTGATGCCGTCGGTCGGCAAGGAACTCGGTCGGAACTTCGGGTTTACCGATCTCGATCCCGCGCTGCTCTGGCAGCCGGAACTCAACATCTCGCTGGGCATGAGGCACTTTGGCAACGCGCTCAAGCGCTATCCCGAACCGGAACGCGCCCTCGCGGCGTATAACGCCGGTCAGTCTCGCGTCAATCGATGGACCGCCACGCTGCTGAGCGGTACCAACAACCGCCCAGTCACGGCACCACTCGATGATGTCGAGTTGTTTGTCGAGCGTATCCCGTTCGTCGAGACGCGCGACTATGTGCGGATCGTGATCCGAAATGCGGCGATGTACCGGATGCTGTACGGCGGCTGACAGGCCACCCGTCTCACGCTGAGTTCACGTGGGTCATCGCGGCTGCCACCACATCGTCCGACGTCATTCCCCGCTCCCGCATCGAGGCCAATGTCTCGCTGTGGTCGCGCTTGCTGAGCTTCCGCCCATCAGGTGCCAACACAAGCGGATGATGCAGAGTGACGGCTGGCACGGTTCGTCCCAGCAGTTCTCCAAGAAGTTGCTGACGTCCGGTCGACGTTGCCAGATCCTCACCGCGCACGATCAGGTCGATCCCGTCACGAATGTCGTCGACCACCACGCAGAGTTGGTAGGTCCACTGCCCACGTGCGTCGCGGATCACCACGTCGCCCCCCTCTCGAACCGGATGCTGCTTGATCTCGCCCATCAGCAGATCCGTGGTATGTACCGCCACATCGGGGATGCGGACTCGCCACGACGCCGGTTCGCCACGATCGCGGGGCATGCCGCGACAGGTCCCCGGATAGTTCCGCTCACCCGATTCGTCAGCGGGGCCCAAGTCTGCACGGGTGCAGGTGCAGCCATACACCGACGCTGACTTCTCCAGTTGCTCCGCAGCCGTAGCGTATAACTCCGCGTGGTCGCTTTGTCGCCACGGTGACGGACACGCCGACCGCAGCGACTGAAGGGAATCTGCGTCTGGGTGCAATCCCAGCCACTCCATGTCGTCGAGTATTCGCCGCTCGCTGTCGCGACTGCTGCGGGTCTGGTCGTGGTCCTCGATTCGTACGATCACCCTGCCGTCGAGTTCGCGGGCCATGCCCCAGACCCAAAGCGCGTGGACCACGTGACCGAAGTGCAGATCGCCGGTGGGCGACGGGGCGAACCGTGTTACCGGGTGCGCCGCAGCTCCAGACAGCTTGCGGTAGCGGTCCGCGATGGCCCTGAAGACTGGGGAGGATGGAACTCCTGGCAGCAGTACCTCCGGGGTGGCAAGTCGTAGTAGGTGCGTCGGTCGTCACGTGCGAGACGGCGCAGGCCGCGAGTTGGAGCCGAGGATGGTGGAGTCTCCGATCTAGCCCGCCGGCGCAGGCCCCGCCCCGGGCCGCGGCGGGACGATCCGTCACGCGGCTCGGTCACCGGGCCCACCAACCGTCGGCTCGGAAGCCCGTCCATTCGGCGCCCGTATAGTCCGAGCCTCCTCTGGCGGGCCCGTCGCACCTCGCCGCAATAACGGTTACGGCTTACGGCTACCGGCAGTGCGCTGTATCCAGTCCACCACCCCGCGCTCCGTTTCGATCCCACTCCACGGTCCGTCGTTGTCGGTGGCCCACCACGTTGTTGGAGTCCGCCGCAGCAGCAGCTCCCGATGGAATGCTGCGCGTTGATCCGCAGGAGTGAGCACCGCCGACGACTCCACCAGGAACAGCGTCGGGGTCCGGATCCTTGCCACATCCCGCAGCGGCGACGTCGCCAGCCATTCGAGCGGGTCGGCACGGAAGGGCAGCATGAACGTGGCGTCGTCCGGCACGGCGAGTTCACGGCCAGCGAGGAAATCCCAGGGACCCTCCAGGATTGCGCCGGCAAAGCGTGTGGTACGCTCGAGCGCCGCGAGTGCAATCACGGCGCCACTGCCGCGGCCGCGCAGCAGCACCCTGTTGCTGTCGACGAGTCCGACCCGGATCAATTCATCGACACCGGCAATCACGTCGCCCACATCATCATCGGGAAAGGTGGTGAGACGATTGCCGTGATCGGTGCCGTAGCCGGTGGACTCGCGAACGTTGGGGCGGAAGACCGCGAACCCGGCGTTGGTAAGCCGAGTGACGCGCGGGTCGAATCCGGCGTCGTGCATCCCATGGGGGCCGTCGTGCAGCATCACCACCAGCGGCACACGCTCGGCGGGGTCGAAGATCGCCGGGCGCGATACCCAGCCGTGAATCAGCGTTCCATCGTTTGCACGGTACTCGACTTCTTCGGATTCGCCGGCCGGAAGGGCGTCGGCCAGCAAGGCGTTGATCGTGGTGACCGGCGCGAGATCCCAAGGCTTTCCGAGGGGGAAGCGCACCAATTCGTCGGGCCGCGAGATCGTCGAGCGGATTGCCACACCAATGGCGCGATTGCCGTTCACGTCGCCGAGCAGCATGCGATGCGCGCCGTTCGATGCCGGCTTCACCCGTCCCGAGCGAGTGCTGATGGTGAATGTGTTGACGGTGCCACGTTCCTGGGCGCTGAACCAGAGCGTCGTTTTGTCGGACCAGCGTACGCTTACGGGATCGCGATCAAAACCGATACTCAGCAGCCGGTCACGACTTCCGTCGGGCTGCATCACACGCAGGTCCTGGGTGCGATACGACGCGCTGGTCGGTGGAAAGCCGAGGTAGGCCACGGACTTGCGATCGGGTGCGGTCACTGGTGAATGCCAGAAACCGGGCTGCACTGTCAGGCGGCGGAGCTCACCGCCACTCGCGAGCACGCGGTAGAGCTGCGAGGCGAAGTAATCACCAGCTACCAGCGAATCGCTCCCGGCCACGACGAGCGCTCCGGTGTCGAGCCAGTCAAACGACACCGGATCTGGGAGACCGGTGTCCCGGCCGGCGAGGCGAAATCCCGCAGGAGTGACCCGCTGGGCCGTCCCGCCAGTGGATGGCACCACGTGCAGCTGCATGGCTGTGCCGAGGTCGGACTCGACGCCGGCACCCGCCATCACAAATGCGAGCTGTTTACCGTCGGGCGACCAGCGCAATGCACCGATCGCGGTTCCCGCGGCGATCACCCGTTCGGCGCCGTCGCGGTCCACTGCGCGCACAAACAGTCGAGTGCCGTCGGCGCTGCGGTACGCCACTTCGTCGCCGTCGGGCGACCACTCGGCGTGGGACCCCTCGGCCAGCATTCGCACTGCACCGCCACTCACATCGATGACTGCTATCTGTGGCATGCCGGCATTCGCGCGGGTAAACGCCACGCGTCGTCCATCGGGCGACAGTCTCGGCGCACGTAACCGTTCGACGCGAACAAGCGCCGAGTCGACGGCGGCGAACTGAGCTCGCACAGCTTGCGGGGCGACCGAAGCGATCGCGAGGGCCACACTGATCGTCAGGGTTCTCATGCGCGCTCCTGCAACTCGCGTTGCACTCGCGCGATCACCATTTCAACTCCGATCCGGTTGTGCCCCCCCTCCGGCAGGATCACATCGGCCCAGCGTTTCGACGGCTCCACAAACTCGAGGTGCATTGGCCGCACCGTGGCGAGGTATTGCCGGATCACATCGTCCATCGACCGGCCACGATCCTCGACGTCGCGCACCAGTCGACGGATGAAGCGCACGTCATCGGCCACGTCGACAAACACCTTTATGTCGAAGAGCTCACGGAGGCGGCGGTCAGCAAAGAGGAGTATCCCCTCGACGATGATGATGTCGCGGGGCTCCATCGGCACGGTGGCCGTGGCCCGGGTATGGAGCGCAAAGTCATAGGTCGGCTTCTCGATGGCGCGCCCCGCCGACAGTGCCTCGAGGTGATCGACCAAGAGGTCGTTGTCGAGCGAGTCGGGGTGGTCGAAATTGACCTGCCGGCGTTCGTTGAGGGAGAGATGCGCGAGATCCTTGTAGTAGGCGTCGTGGTCGATGATGCTCGCGACGCCAGTGGCGTCAACGATCGCGTGCGCTACCGTCGTTTTGCCCGAACCGGACCCGCCGACGATGCCGATGATGAGCGGACGGGAGGTTGCAGGACGCTCCACTCAGCGCTCCGGAACGATGTCGAGACGCAGTTCGTACCAGCCATCAAGCTGCAGGTGTTCGACCCTGAACTTGTGTTTGCCCATCGACGCGAATGACGTCTCCCGCACTCGCGATTCACCCGGCGTCCAGTCGTCGATCAACAATTTGTCATCGATGTACACCCTGACGGCATCGTCGGCGATTGTCCGGAGAACGTACCGTCCTGCAGGCAGCGTAACATCAGAGGTCGCACCGGTCAGCACGTTGCCCTGCGGCACCCGCTTGTCGGGTGGCCGATACCAGGTGAGATCGAGCATGCTGGTGTCGCTGCTGGCCAACGGCTCGCCGCCCAGCGCGCGGGTGATCGCCACGGCGTCCGTACGCGGCGTTGTAGCCGAATCCCACGCCACGTGCACGAGATGCCAGGTGATCGCAGGGACCCAGCGGCGCCAAGTGAACCGCGCCGGGCCTCCCGGCGCAATCCGGTCGCCGAACGGCGTCGTGACCACGCCACCGCGGTACTCCAGCTCGACACTCCAGTCGCCCATGTAATCGGCTTCGGGAGTCACGGTCAGGGTGTCGCCAACCCTCCCCGATCGGGCGGAGAGGGTGGCGACGTTCCGCTGATCGACCACCCGCCACGTGCCTGCGGGGCCGAGCACCCGCAGCCGCTGCGGGTTGGCGTCGGAACGCCCCACCGGCCACAGCTTCGGACTTCGCCAATCGTACGGCCCCCATTCGTCGACGATGATCGTTTTCCGCCCGCGCATGGCCCCGGACGGGATCATCGCATCGATGCCGCCTTTCCGTTTCGCCACCCGATACCGGGCGGGAATGGTGACTGGCATCGCGGCCCTCTGATCCAGTGTCATCGTCCAACCCACGGTGTCGCCGCTCACGCGGGTGAGTGAATCCACGCCGACAAACGCGTTGCCGTCGACCCGCACCCGCTGGGTGTTGTCGATCCGGAGCGCGAGCCGATTGTTGGCGAAGGTGTTGCCCAGTATGACGACATCGCGCGAGCGGGTGTCGCGATACTTCGGGTAGCCCCAGTCGGAGGGCTCGACGCGGTTCCACCAGAGTCGGATCGCGGTGGTGTCGCCCCGGAAGGTGTTGCCGACGATACGGTTGTCCTGGCCGTGCTCGATGGCGATCGCCTCGACGTTGTTGCGGAAGTCGTTGCCGATGTACACCGTCTCGTACGAGTAGCCGCCCCACACCCCGTGCCAGTTCTCCTCGACCCGGTTGCCCGCGAACACATTCCGGGAAAAGGTGGTCTCGATACCGTTGGTGGGGGCGTGCGAAAAATCGTTGGCGTAGAAGAGATTGTCGTTGGCGCCACCTTTTCCGCTGTCCATCGTAGACTGACCAGCCCAGAGGAAGAGTCCGTCCCCGGAATGGGTCACCGAATTGTATGCCACCACGTTGTGGCAACTCTGCTCGTACATCAGCAGACCCGCGGAGTCCTGGCCACGGTTGTAGAAACCGTGGGAGTAGCCACGGACATTCCAGTCGATCCGGTTGTGCATCAGGGTGTTGTACGACGCGCGGTACATCCCGATGCCGAGCCCGGAGTTGAAGGAGAAGTCGTTGTTCCAGATGAGGAGGCTGTCGGTACGGGTCATCAGCAGCGCGTTCTGCCCCTGCCTGACCCGGTTGCCCTCGAGCTCGCCCCCGCGCACGTCGATGAGGTAGATCGCCGCGGCGTGCTTGAGCCACTCGTCTTTCTCGTTCTGGTGGTACGACATCCAGTCGACCAGCGATTCCTTCTCGATCCCGCTCATCAGACGGGTCTTCCAGTTGTAAGAAAGGTCGTTGTCGAGGAGGCGGAGGTTGCGCACGCCGCGCGCGATCAGGCCGATTCGGTAACCGCTAATGGTGGCGCCGCGAACGGTAATGTTGCTGCCACCATCAATCCGGACAGCCGTGCCGGTGAATCGGTCGGGGCGGTCGCGCTGATCGCTCCCGACAAGCTCCACGCCGCGCATGTCGACGGTGAGGTTGCTGCCACGAATCGTGAGGATGCCCGAATCACCGGCGGGCGCCTGGTAGGCGCCGGGGCGGATCCGGACCGACGACGTGACCACCATTCCGGGGGTGAACGGGATCGTGGGCGCCTGGGCGGCGAGGGGTGCGGTCAGTACCAACGCGGCAACAACACAAAGGTGGCGCATGCTGTAAGCTAACGCGGCATACGGTGCGGACGGCTGCTCC
This sequence comes from Gemmatimonadales bacterium, assembly GCA_039915685.1. Classification (GTDB taxonomy): domain Bacteria; phylum Gemmatimonadota; class Gemmatimonadetes; order Gemmatimonadales; family GWC2-71-9; genus Palsa-1233. The sequence continues at coordinate 65,650 of JBDSMU010000069.1, forward strand.
GGCGGCCGCACCGCCATCGCGCTCAGCGTCGGGAATGCCGGGCGCGCCACAATTCGTGATATCGAGTTTGGTGCGTCGTTGGCGGTGGCGCCGCGGGCGCGAGTCGAGGGTAATCTCTCGTTGCTCGACTTTGACCTGAAGGAGGCGACGTTAGCGGACGGTGGCAGTCAACGCGAGGTTTTAAGACAGCTTAGCAAGCCAGTTGTTCCCGGAAATCGCACGCTCACCATGAACCAAATTGCTCAACACGAGGGAGGGACGCCACGTGCCCCGGTCGTCGTTCTGCACCACCCCACGTATCTGGCAAACCTCTCAGCCCAGCTCCGCCACCAACGGCACGTCGTGACTCTCCCCGTGATCCCAGTTCGGACCATTTTGTCGTACTAGAAAGGCAAGCTCGACTCGCGGGCGCTCTGGCTCCCGTACCGGAATGCAACGCCCCCACGTTGATCGGCCAACGATATCGAGTCTCCAGACTTTCCCCCGAGGCAGCCATGTCCCGTATCCCTTTGTCACCATCGACGATGCCGTGGGTTGTCCGCGCGCCTTTGCTGTTCATGCTCCTGCTTGTGCCCGCGTGCGGCGGCGGCAACTCCCCTGGTGGACCCACGGGCCCCGTTGATGGCGTCGCAATCCTCTCCGGCTACGTCCGTTCGGCAGGGTCGTCCTCATTGCTCGCCAACGCGACCGTCAAGATCGGCGCCAACATCGCGACGACGGATGCAAACGGACACTTCGAGCTGACCGGGCTCAAGGTTGGTGCCGCAACGGCCCGGGCCGAACGTCCGGGCTTTGTGCCCAGCGAAGCTGCGCTCACCCTCAACGCGGGTGGCAATACCCACGACTTTGCCTTGAGCGCTCAGGAAATTTACCAGATAGGCGCGTACGCGGTGTTGGTGCCCGCCGGTGTCGCGCAGATCCGAGGGGCCATTGTCACCCTCGGTGGTCCGACAACGAGCGGGTTCGTCACCGGTGGGTCTATCAACGGGGGACAGCCGAACGAAGCCGCACTTCAGGCCCTCGGTGCAGATCTTCGATTCCTCGCCCGTTCAGCAGGGGTCGCGCTCCTTGGCACTGCCCAGATCGCGCTCGCCAACAATACAGAGAGCGACAGCGAAATTCTCGCCGCGTTGCGCAGCGCCGCGCTGGCGAGTGGCCACCCGGAGCTCGAAGCTGTGCCGTTGGTGATGTTCGGGCTTAGCGCTGGCGCGCGTGAGGCGGCGGGGCTGGCATCGCGGTTGCCGCAACGCACAATTGGACTGTTGGCCCGTGTGCCCGTCGGCGTCACAGCGCTCACTGAAGCTACGCAACTTGCCGTCCCCACCTTCATCATGCAGGGAGAGTTGGACGACGCGCTGAACGCATCAGTTCAACCTGTCTTCTCGTCCAACCGCGCTCAAGGCGGCCTATGGGCCTTGGCTGTTGAGGCCGGTGCTACGCACTCGACGGTCAGCGTAACCGGCAACGCCGCCTCGACTGGATGGATCCGAAGTGCACTGATGCTTCGACTCCCGTCGCGCCAAGGCGATCCGCTCGTGACCGTGAATGAAACCGTCGGTTGGTTAGGAAATCAGGCAACGCTCGAGATCGCCCGATGGGGCGACTATGTGGGCGATCGCACCACCGCCAGCTGGCTGCCCACAGATGCGGATGCGGTAACGTGGAAGCAACTCGGCACTCTTGGCGGAGGCTCGGGCGGAGGCAGCTCCCGGCTGCCCACGAGCAGTATCGCTCCTGAGCGCTAGCGTCGTCCGATCGCACGATTTGCCTCGTCGACCTGGAGCTGCAATTCCGGGTCGGCGTGGCGCCACGCGTCGGCGACCACGCGATACGCATCGCGCGCCTCGCGCGGACGCCCGGCACGCGCCAGGGTTCGCGCGAGCTGCAGGTATGCCGGCGTCATGTCGTGCTGGGTGAGTGCCCGGAATGCGCGTTCGGCTTGGTCCAGCTGACCCAGCTCCAACGAAAGTTCTCCGACGTGCCACAGAATGACCCAGCGTGAATCAGAGGCAAGACCGCTCTCGAATTGGCGCAGTGCTTCGTCAGTCCGACCCCGTCGCCAGAGGCCGTGTGCCTCCGTTACCCTGACAGCCCAGTACCAATGCTTGGCGCGCTCCCCATCCCCGGCGGCTCGACCCTGCGCTGCAAGCTCCCGCATGCGCGACAGGAGCTCGCTGTAACCCACCCAGTCCCCCAACTTGGCCGCTGCGCCAGCGGCAGACATCACGGCCAACCGGCTTGCCGACCCCGAGGCGTCCCGCCGAACCGCAGTAATCAACTGCCTGAGAACAGTCGCTGGCACTGGCATGCCGCGCAGCGACAGATACGCGGGGCCAGCGTAGTGCATGTCGGTCGGCGTGCGTGGCTCACCCAACATCGCCAGCGCGGCGTGAACGCGTCCGTCGGTCAGTCCGAGCCCAACAAATCGCGCTGCCTGAACTGTCGGCAAGTCGGTCGGTGCCACGCGCGGTTCGATCGCGCGGTACATGTCGTCCCGGAGATCGGCGAAGTACGGGTGGCTAAGCAGGTTGAAGGCGTTGGCCGCCGCTTCGGAATCCAGCGTTACGACCTCAGTGCGCGCACGCGCGCGTTCGGCGCTGTCGCCAAAGCCGAGAGAAAACACTATTCGGCTCGCCCTCGTTGCCACGGCATGAGGGGCGAGTCGCGCATAACCGTCGAGCTCGCGCGCGATGCGCGCGCTGTCCGGGTTGAACCGAAACGCCAGCTCGAGAAGGTGTTCCCGGTAGGGCGCCATTGTCGGCTGAAGGGCGACCGCCTTTCGAAACGCCTCCTCCGCCTCCTCCAACCGAGCCATCGCGACCGCGTCGTGGAAGTACACTTCGCCCAGCTGATACCAGAAGTCGGCGGCATCGGGATACTTACGGATCGCCTCGCGGACGGTCGGAAGGACACTTGCAACGCCGGACTCACGCCCCCAGCGGATCTCCAGCATCGCGCGTTCCCGCCCGGGCAGCCGGCGTGCCAAGTTCTTGGCGCGGTTGAGTGATTCCCGAAACTCGGTTCCGTTACCTGACCAGGCATTGGCATCGGCCAGACCGAGATATGCCAACCCGAACAGCGTGTCAGCTCGTACCGCCCGTTCCCATGCCCGCACCGCGTCAGGAAACTCCGAACGCCGATAGTGATCCTCGCCCTCGAGGTACGCCTTCAGGGCAAGAAAAGAGTTGGTGGTGACGTTGGCCAGATCGAGAGTCGGAACCCCGTCCGCATTCGTCTCGAGAAGGGCGCCGAGCACTTGCATGCCGACATGGTCTACCAAGGCCAGTACGGAGTCGGCCGGCCCTTCCGCCTGGACCGGGCCGACGACCCGTCCGGTCGCCACTTCGTAAATATCCGCACTCAACCGGAGGCGTGGCCCCGCCGCGATCACCGAACCCACCAGCGCGAATCGCGCCTGACTCCTGCGAGCCACGCCAAGCGCAAAGTCGAGATCGGGAACGGTTCTGTCTCCGATCTCCTGATTCCACCTCGCCAGCAGTGTCCGGCTGTTGATCGCCCGTATTCCGGCCGCGCCATCGAGCCCGATGGACAGCAGATCCACCATACCTTCACGCCAGACGTCGAGCCCGGGGCCGCGCACCGTGAACGGCATGACCGCAATTGTGAGTGATGCCGGATTCGAATCGAGTGGCGTCGTACCGTTCCCGTCGCGCTGTACCCACAGCGTCAGCGCGAAGAGCGCAGTCACTCCTGCGAGGCCGATGGCGACCGGCGCCGCTATGCGCCTGGAAGCGTGGCGCGACAGATCGCGCACCAGGTCATCTGCGCTCGAATATCGTTTCTCCGGCAAATTTTGGAGCAGGCGGGTCACGATTCGCCGGAGCGACGTCGGCAAGTTGCCCCGCCCCGTCGCCGAGGGAGCGGGCGTCCGCTTCAATGTCAGCTGGTGCGCGGCTCGGCCGCCCCCCTCCAGAACTGGTCGCGTTCCGGCGAGCATCTCGTAGAGTACAACCCCCAAGCTCCAGAGGTCGGATCGAGCATCGACGTGATCGCCACGCATCTGCTCCGGCGACATGTACGCGATCGTGCCCTGTACCGTAGCGGGGCCGGGTACGACGTTGTCGGCCGACATGGCCAATCCGAAGTCAAGCAACCGAACGCTACCATCGCTGCACAACATCACGTTGCCAGGCTTGACGTCGCGGTGGACAATACCGCGCGCGTGGGCCGCTCCAAGTCCGTGAGCGACCGCAATCGCGATCCTGATCGCATCCGTTATGGGCAGCGACTCGCGATTCAGGCGTTCCCTCAGCGTCTCGCCCTCGTAGCAGGTCATCGCAATGAACGGCCGTCCATCCGCAGTCTCGCCAATCTCGTGTATGCTGCAAACGTTCGGATGATCGAGTCCTGCTGCGGCCCGTGCTTCTACCAGGAACCGCTCGCGCGCTTCTGGCTGAGCGCTCAGGAACGGCGGCAGGAACTTCAGGGCCACGACCCGGTCAAGCCGGTCGTCATGAGCGCGGTAGACCGTACCCATTCCGCCGTTTCCCAGCATGCCGACAAGCTGGTAGTGACCGATGCGATGTCCCACAGACGGCGAAACGAGGCCGTCCGCCAACGCAGTGAAAAACGCTTCCGCTGGCTCGCCGTGCTCCAGAAGCGACGTCAGCTCTCGCTTCAGTTCGTCGTCTGTGGCGCAGGAGTCAGCCAGAAACGTCGCTCGATCTTCGGGGCCGAGGGTGCGGGCCGTCGCGTAGAGCTCCTCGAGGCGCTCCTGGTCTCGGTCGCTCATTGGCCCCGCTCGCGGTGCTGCTTGAGATCGCGGTAGAGCCACGCCTGCGCCAAACCCCAACCTCGTTTCACTGTCGTGGTGGACACGCCGAGTGCCTCGGCTGTATCGTCGACCGACATCTCCCCGAAAAATCGACATTCGACGATCCGCATCTGGCGGGCGTTGACGATCGCCAGACGGTGAAGCGACTCATCCAGTGCCACCAGCACCTCGTTCGACATCTGAGGCGAGTGCTCCGACTGAAGCAGCGCAGCCTCGACCTCGTGCAGGGGCAGGTGCGGTTGCTTGCCGCCGCGCTTGGCGGCGCACTTCTGCTTGGCGTAGTCGATGAGGATGTGCCGCATGGCCCTCGATGCAACGCCAAGGAAGTGGGCGCGGTTTTGCCACTCGAATGTCGACTGGTCGGCCAACCTGAGGTAGGACTCGTGCACGAGAGCAGTCGTATCGAGCGTCGAGTCGCCGTCCCAGCGTTGTCGATGGCGAGCGGCGAGACGACGGAGCTCATCATAGACGAGGGGGAGGAGCTCGTCGAACGCGCCGCGGTTGCCCGCCCTGAGTTCCTTGAGAAGGTGAGCAATGGATGGCGAAGTGGAGTCGCTCATCGTTGGCCGGCTGGCGTGAGCACGCAGCTGTCACCAGCCGGGGCCTGATACCTGTCGGGCCTGATCCGGGCGTACGATGCCACCACCATCATGGACGACTGAGCGGCCAGCGAGGGAGCCACCAAAGTGGCCACGAGATTTTCGAGCAGTCGGGTCTCCATCAGGAGGAATCTAGGGCCGAGCATCGCAGGCCAGAGGTCAAGGAGGCAGCCAGCTTCCTCCGCGGCTTGATCCGACCGGCAATGAGGCACAAGATTGGCCGATGGTCGAACCTCTCAGGCTGGGCCGTAACCGCGCCATCGATTGCACCGTCACTCAGAAGGAGAACAGATGGCCAGATTCCTCAAGAAGCGCGATGCCTCACTCGGGCAGGTTCCCGGTGAGCTGGTCTTTGTGGGCGAACAGAAGGTCCAGGAAGCGACGATCCGCGTCATCGACTACGACAGCGAACATCTCACCGACGACCAACTCCGCGACATCAAGGACGGTACACCGTACCTCTCGGCGGACACCGTCACGTGGATCAACATCAATGGCCTCCATGACACCAAGTTGATTGCTCGCGTCGGCGAGAGCTTCGACCTCCACGCGCTGGTGATGGAGGACATCGTCAGCACGGGGCAGCGCCCCAAGATGGAAGAGTACGACGACTATCTCTTCTTTGTGCTCAAGATGATGCGCTATGACGAGGAGCTGGGAGAAATCCAGAGCGAGCAGTTGAGCCTGATCCTTGGCAAGACTTTTCTCCTCACATTTCAGGAACGACCAGGCGACGTCTTCGAGCCAGTCCGGGAGCGCATCAGAAAACAGAAGGGTCGCATCCGCAAGGTCGGTATCGATTATCTCGCCTATGCGCTGCTCGACACCGTCGTCGACAACTACATCTTCATGATCGAGCGCCTTGGCGAGCGGATCGAGGATATCGAGGACGACATTCTCGACA
>JBDSMU010000077.1:0-14328 GCA_039915685.1 Gemmatimonadales bacterium
AGATCGATCGCATGGAGGCGAATCTCGAGGCGATGCAGAACCTGTACGACAACATGGCGCAGCACGGCTACGACCTGATGCAGCTCCCGTTCGTGATCCAGTACAACAAGCGCGACCTTCCGAATGCGGCGCCCCTCGCAGATCTCGACGCGGCGTTGAACCCCGGCTGGGCGGTCGAGGAACCCGAGCGGCAGAAGCCGACACCCGATCCGTATCGGCCTGGTGAATACCTGGTGCGCGAGGTCGATGGCGCGTGGGTCGAACGGGTACCGACCTTCGAGGGTGTAGCAGTCAAGGGTGAGGGCGTGTTCGACACGCTCAAGGCCGTCAGCAAGCTCGTGCTCAAGACGCTGGGATGACGCCGGCCGACGACGCGGCCGCCGTCGCACCGCCGTCGCAGTGGACGCTGCCCAATCTGCTGACCGTCGGGCGCATCGCGATAACGCCCGTCGTCGCCCTGCTCCCGTTCATCCCCGGTTACTGGCCCAAGCTCGCCTGCTTCGTGATTTTTGTCGCCGCCGCCGTCACTGATGTGATCGACGGCCGGCTCGCGCGCGGTCGCAATCAGGTGACAGATCTCGGCAAGACACTCGATCCCCTCGCCGACAAGCTGCTGCTCTTCGCCACGCTCGGACCAATCTGGTGGATCACCCGCGAGCGCCAGGAACTGTATGATATCCCGATCTGGGGGAGTATCCCGCTGTGGGTGTGCATCATGCTGATCGGTCGCGAATTCGCGATGACAATGTTCCGAGCGTGGGCGCAGCGACGCGGAGTGGTGATCGCCGCCGGCCATGCCGGCAAGACGAAGGCGGCACTGCAGAACGTGTTCATCGGTGCCACGCTCTTCTGGTTCGCGTTCCGCGACGCCGCGATCTCGATGGGCTGGGAGGAATCAACGTTCGGGCGATTCTGGCATGAGTTCCACGGCGGCTTTGTCGCCGCGACGCTCGGCATTGCACTCACGCTCACGATCTATTCCTTCGTTGTCTATCTGGTGGAATACCGACGCCTCTTCCGGTGACCGATCGAGCCGTGCCATGAATGCCCCCAGCACGCCGATCGAATTGGTCACCATCGGCACCGAGATCCTTCTCGGTCACACCGTAGACACCAATTCTGCTTTTCTCGGTGGACAGCTCGCCGCGCTCGGCTTTCGCGTGGCGTGCCGCACGTCGGTGCCCGACGACGCCGGCGCGATTCGCGACGCCGTTGGCCAGGCGCTCGACCGCAGTCGCCTGGTGATCACGACCGGAGGACTGGGCCCGACCAGCGACGACATCACGAAGCACGTCGTCGCCGAGATGCTCGGCATGCCGCTGCAGTTCGAGCAGGAGGTGTGGGAGACGCTCCTTGCGCGCTTCAGCAAGCTCGACCGGAAACCAGCCGCGTCAAACCGCTCGCAGGCGTTGGTACCCGTTGGCGGCACCGTCCTGCCGAACCGATGGGGAACAGCACCCGGCCTTTGGCTGGAGGGGCCGCGCGGGGTGGTAATAATGCTTCCCGGTGTGCCGCACGAGATGACCCGCTTGATGATTCACGAGGTGGCCCCACGTCTCAGCTCCCTCGCCGGCTCGCCCGTTGCCTCCCGGTGGCTTCGGACCTGCGGGGTCGCCGAGTCGACGCTGGCGGAGGCGGTCGCACACCTTGAGGGCGAGTTGGCACCGCTCACCCTCGCGTACCTGCCAGGCGTCACAGGCGTCGACCTCCGCCTCACGTCGTGGGATGCTCCCGCCGAGACAGCGCACGCCCGTCTCGACGAGGGCATCGCCAGCTTGCACGCTGTCGCAGGGCGGTGGGCATGGGGAACCGACGATGACGACCTCGCAGCGTGCGTCCTCGACCTGGCCCGGAACGCCGGCGCGTCGATCGCGGTGGCGGAGTCGTGCACGGGTGGGCTCGTTGCCGGACGCCTCACCGACATCCCTGGCAGCAGTGACGTGTTCCTCGGTGGCGTGATCGCATACGGTTATGCCGCGAAGGAGCAACTTCTCGGCGTGCCCGCCGATATGTTGCGGCGGCATGGCGCCGTGTCGGGCGAAGTGGCCGAGTCGATGGTCCGCGGGGTGGCAGACCGCCTCGGCGCCTCGACGGCCGTCGCCATCACCGGGATCGCGGGTCCGGGCGGCGGGACGCCCGACAAGCCGCTTGGTACAGTATGGATGGCGTTCGTGCATCGGGGTCGGCTTACGAGTCGGCGAGTCATCTTTGCCGGGACCCGACCCGAGGTGCGTGCCCGTGCCGTCGCGACCGCACTGATGGGCCTTCGCCAGGTGTTACGGGAAGCCAAATCGGAAACTTGACTGCCAATCCGGCATTGCTTTGGGGCACGTCGCTTGCCTCCTTACAGCAGGATTCAATCAGGGAGCATCACTTGAAGTCGGACACACCTCGAACAGACCAGGACGCGGCCTCGATGGCCGATGAACAGCCCACTGTCAGTGACCAAGCTGATGACACCGAAGCCGTGGCCGCCGAGCTGGGCGATGCCGGCGTCGACGTGCAGCAGCTCGGCCAAGCCCTTCAGGAATCGGAGGACCGATACCTCCGTCTTGCCGCCGAGTATGACAACTACCGGCGGCGCACCCTCAAGGAGAAGACCGAGGCCACTGATCGCGGTATCGCGTGGTTGCTGACGCGGTTGATGGACGAAATCGACGATGTCGACCGGCTCGCTACCAGCGATCCGGCGTCGACGACCTACGAGGCGTACCGCAACGGATTCGAGCTGTTCCAGCGAAAGTTGCACAAGGAACTGGAGGCATCGGGCCTGGAATGGATTGCGCCCGAAGGTGATGCGTTCGATCCGTCGATCCACGAAGCGGTGGCGGTCGTGGCCCCCGAAGATCCGTCGCAGGATCACACTGTGAGGGCGACGTTTCAGGTGGGGTACCGTTACAAGGGCATGGTGCTCAGGCCGGCCCGCGTGCAGGTGTATTCGGAGCAGGGCACCGCCTGAGTGGCAACCCAGGACTTTTACGCCGTCCTCGGCGTTCCCGACACGGCCACGGCACCGGAGATCAAGAAGGCCTACCGCAAGCTGGCCAAGGAGTACCATCCGGACGCGAACCCGAATAATCCCGCGGCGTCGGAAAAGTTCAAGTCGATCTCCGAGGCGCACGGTGTGCTCTCCGATGCCACCAAGAAGGCCAAGTACGATCAAATGCGCCGTCTGGGCGCTTTTGGCGGTTTCTCGGACACTCGCGGAAGCAGCCGGGGAGCAGGTACTTCGCGACCCGGCAATGCCAATGGCCCGTCGTTCGAGCAAGGGGACTTTTCCGATATCGGATCGTTCGGACTCGGCGATATCTTCTCGTCGATCTTTGGGCGCGGCCAGAAACCAGATGCACCGCAACGCACCGAGAACGTTGACGTCACCATCAACGTTCCGTTCCGCACGGCAGCAGTGGGTGGCAAGGTGCCGATCACGCTGGAGATGAGCGACGCGTGCGCCACGTGTGGCGGCACCGGCGCCGAGCCGGGCTCCACGATGAGTACGTGCGGGGAGTGCAACGGTCGCGGAACGGTGTCATTCGGGCAGGGTGGCTTCGCGGTGAATCGTCCGTGCCCGGCCTGCCGGGGGCGCGGCAAGGTGCCGTCCGAGCGCTGTCACACGTGCGCAGGTACCGGTGAGCAGCGAACCCGCAAGCAGTTGTTGGTCACGGTACCACATGGCACCGACACCGGCAGCCGGGTGCGGCTCAAGCATCAGGGGCCTCGTGCGCGAGCCGGTGGGCAGGCGAGTGATGTCCTCGTGACGTTCACCGTCGAGCCGGATCGTTTCTTCACCCGTGACGGGCTCGACATCCACTGCGAGATCCCGGTGAACCTGGCTCAGGCGATGCTCGGCACGACCGTGCACGTGCGCACCGTGCGGGGTGCCAAGGTGAAGCTGCGGCTGCCCGCTGGAACGCAGCCGGGTCGGAAGCTGCGGATTACGGGACAAGGGTTGGAGAAGGGTGGGAGCAAGGGCGACCAGATCGTCACGATCCAGGTCAAGATCCCCGAAAAGCTCAACGCCGAGCAGGAAGCGGAGTTCCGCGAGTTCGCGGAAAAGGCGGGGATGAAGGCTTAGCTGGTCCTGTCAATCAAGATCTGTTGGCTGCCGCGATCGGGTTCGCCGGGCGCGGGTCGGCGCTGCACATAACTGCCGTCAGGTTGCATGTCCCAAGCCTGACGGTTGTCCTCCAGCATCAACTCGAAGATGCGTCGGATCTCTGCGCGATGTCTTGGGTCCTCGATGGGCACTGCCGCCTCGACACGACGCTCGAGGTTGCGCGGCATCCAGTCGGCCGAGGTGATGAATACCTCCTCCTTGCCACCGTTGCGGAAGACAAATCCGCGGGAGTGCTCGAGGAAACGGCCGAGGATCGAGATGACCCGAATGTTGTCGCTCACCCCATCGATGCCGGGCCGGAGACAGCAAATCCCGCGCACAATCAGGTCGATTTGCACGCCGGCCATCGATGCCTTGTACAGCTCGATGATCACGTCCTGATCGACCAGCGCGTTGAGCTTGGCGATGATCCGAGCTGGCTTCCCGGCCTGTGCGTGCAGGGTCTCCCGACTGATCAGGTCGACCAGCTTTGGCTTCATCCAGCGCGGTGCGACGGTGATCTTGCGATAGCCAGCGGGCGCAGCAAATCCGGTCAACACGTTGAACAGGTCGCTTAGGTCGGCCCCCAGGTCAGGGTCGGCGGTACACAGTCCAAAATCGGTGTAGAACTTTGACGTGATCGGGTTGTAGTTGCCGGTCCCGATGTGCACATATCGGCGGATGTGGTCGCCCTCGCGACGGACCACCAGCAGCACCTTGGCGTGGGTCTTGAGCCCGGCAACGCCATAACTCACGTGTACGCCGATATCCTCGAAGCGTTTCGCCCAGATGATGTTGTTCTCCTCATCGAACCGGGCCTGCAACTCGATCAGCACCGCTACCTGCTTCCCCATTTCAGCGGCGCGTGCCAACAAGCGGGCGATCTCGCCGCCGGTGCGATAGAGGGTGATCTTGATCGCGAGGACGTCGGGATCGTCGACTGCCGCCATGATCAACCGCTCGACCGAACCCTGGAACGAGTCGTACGGATGGTGAAGGAAGAGGTCGCCCTCCCGGATCACCTCGAAAATGTCGCGGTCATCCGCCAGGCGCCGCGGCGTCACCGGTATGAAGGGCTCGTCGCGTAGCCTCGGGATCTCGAGCGAGGCAATCGACATCAGGTCACTGGCGTCGAGCGGGCCACCAACCTCGAACACGTCCTCATATGCGAGCGGGAGGCCCTCGCCGTCTTCCGCGTCGGCTTCGTTGAACTCGTCGATCAGGAGTTGGCGAAGCGAGGCGGGCATCGACTCGTGCACCTCGAGGCGCACCACCTCGCCGAACTTCCGGTTGCGCACCTCCTCCTGGATCATCTCAAGGAGGTCGTCGGCCTCATCGCTGTCTCCATCGCCCACCTCGAGATTGAGGTCGGAATTGCGGGTGATTCGGAAGGGATGGCAACCGATCAACTTCATCCCCGGAAAGAGCGACTGGAGGTGGGTGCTGATGAGCACCTCGAGCGGCAGGAACTCGTTGGGCGCTCGCAGCGGCACCCAGCGGGGCAGCAGCTTTGGCACCTTGACCCTCGCAAAGCGTGGCTCGCCGTCGGCATCGGCCAGTGACACCGCGATCGAGATCGAGAGGTTCGAGATGTGCGGGAATGGATGGCCCGGATCGACCGCGAGCGGTGTCAGGACCGGGAACACCATCGTGTGAAAGTACTCGGTGAGGTACTCTTGCTCGGATTCGGGGACGTCGCCAAAGGCGCGGTAAATGCGGATGCCGTTTGCTGCCAGCGCCGGCAGGACATCGTCCTCCAGGCAGCGGGAATGCTTGTCGACCATCCGGCGTGCCCGCGCCCTGATCTCGATCAACTCTTGCGCGGGCGGGATTGCGTCGGCATCGCGGTCGGCAACATGGAGCGCCACCTGCTCCCGCACACCGGAAACCCGAACCTGAAAAAACTCATCGAGGTTACTTGCGAAGATCGCCAGGAACTTGACGCGCTCCAGCAGTGGCGTGCGGGGGTCCAGTGCCTCGGCGAGTACCCGACGATTAAACTCGAGCCACGAAAGCTCCCTGTTCTGATAGAGCGCCGGATCACGGAGGTTGCGTTTGCCCGCCTCGGGCGATGGGTCTGACAACGACTGGGCGCTCATCCGGGCCTCGCAATCACGCCGCCGCCGAGAACGCGATCGGTGGCGTCGTACAAGACGCCAGACTGCCCGGGTGCGATGGCCCGCACCGGATGGTCGAGGTCGAGCACCAGGGCGGTATGGCCGGCCTCCCGCACCGTCGCGCCGACACCGGGCGAGCGGTACCGGACTTGGACTCGGCAGCGGTCGCCGGCGATGAGCGGAGTCGCCAGCCAATTGAGTTCACCTAGGGCCACCACGCTGCCGAGGAGTTCGTCGGCGCCGCCAACCACCACTTCTCGAGTCTCCGGTCGAATACCGACCACATAGAGCGGCAAGGTACGCCCACCAGGGAGCCCGCGGCGCTGGCCCACCGTGTAACGTGCGAACCCGTCGTGCTCACCCACCACCTCACCGCCAGCAGTGACGAGTGGCCCGGGAGAGAGCGATGGCGCATCGGCGCCGAGGTGACGTTCCAGAACGCCGACGTAGTTGTCGTCGGGCACAAAGCAGATCTCGACGCTCTCCTGCTTGTCGGCGGTCTCCAGTGCGAGCGCCCGGGCGCGTGAACGCGTTTCGGTCTTCGACAGCGTACCCACCGGTGTGATCATCCGCGCGACCACCGCGCGATCGATCCCCCAGAGGAAATAGCTCTGGTCCTTGTTGCGATCGGTGCCACGGAACAGCGCACCCCCCTGAGCGACGGCGTAGTGGCCCGTCGCGATGGCGTCGCAGTCGAGCGCGTCGGCGTGCGCAAGGAGATCGCGGAACTTGGTGAACGAGTTGCAACGCACGCACGGAATGGGCGTTCGACCGGCTGCATACTCCGCCACGAAGTTGTCGATGACCCGCTCGCTGAATCGGTCCTCGAGATTGAGGACGTAATGGGGGATCCCCAAGCGGTGCGCCACGGCACGGGCATCATTGATGGAGTCGAGCGAGCAGCACGGCCGGTCCGGCACATCGTCGCCGTGACAGAAGAGCTTCATCGTGGCGCCCACGACGTCCCAGCCGTCCTCGACCAGCAGGGCCGCGGCGACGGATGAATCGACGCCGCCGCTCATCGCGACGAGAACCCGACCGCGCTCAGGCACGTCCGAGGGCCGCCCCCAGCGCCCGCACGCGTGCGACCACCCCGCCGAAGGTCGCGCCGACCCGGGCTATGTCCTCATCCGTCGTCTCATGACCAAGGGAGAAGCGAAGTGTGCCCAGTGCTAGCGGTCGCGCGACACCCATGGCCACCAGCACATGCGACGGCTCGACCGCACCGGTGGTGCACGCGGAACCCGCCGAGCACGCGATCCCTGCCATGTCGAGATGCATCAGCATTGCCTCCGCCTCGGCGTCGGGCACCGATACGGCCAGCACGTGCGGAGCGCGCTCGGCGTCGAGGCAGTGAATCACAAGGTCGGGAACGATCGCGTGCAGTTCGGCGGCGAGTCGATCGCGCATCGTGCACATCCGCTCGACATGTCCATCCAGTTCCTGCCGCGCGATCAGAGCCGCGCGGCCTAGTGCCACCGCCCCGGCAACGTTTTCAGTCCCAGGCCGCAGACCGAACTGCTGCCCACCGCCGTAAATCAGCGCCTCGATGATCGTCCGGTCACGCACAATGAGGGCGCCGATCCCCTTCGGCGCGCCCAGCTTGTGCCCGCTGATGGACAGCAGGATGCAGGGCACGTCGACGAGGTCGATCGGGAGCTTTCCAAAGGCCTGGACGGCGTCGGTGTGCAGCGGTACGCCCGCGGCGCGACAGCGTCGTGCGATCTCGCGCATCGGCTGCACGACACCCACCTCGTTGTTCACCCACATGACCGATACCACCGACGGGTCATCGGCCAGGGCGCGGTCGAGAGCGTGTAGGTCCACCACACCGCACGCATCAACGGGCAGCACCGTCTCCCGCCCACCCATGCGGACCACGGCGTGTGCCGCCGCCAACACGGCCTTGTGCTCGATCGAGGTCGTGACGACGTGCATCGCCTTGCCCCGGGCTTGCGCGGCCAGTGCGGCGCCGATCACTGCGAGGTTGTCCGCCTCGGTGCCGCCGGATGTGAACACCACCTGACCCGGTTCAACGCCCAGGGCCTCGGCCACCTCGCGTTTGGCCTGTTCGAACCCGGCGCGGGCGGCGCGGCCGAAACGGTGCGCCGACGATGGGTTGCCCCACGCGGCGTTGAAGAAGGGCAGCATTGCCTCCAGCACCTCCGGACGAACCGGGGTGGTGGCCGCATGGTCGAGGTAGACGGGTTCCATGGTTGGAATCTAAGAAGGGCGGGGGACGGGGTGAAGCGCGAACCTACAGCGAGCCGACCTCCAAGGCGACGAGATCCGTCACTTCCATCGTTTCGTCGGTCCAGAACGGCTCGCCCTGCGGTTTGCGGATCAGCGAGCCGTAGTGGGCTCCTTGGGTCCGGATCAGCTCGAGGAGCGGCTCTCCGGTGGGATGGAGCTCCCCAGCCTGCGTGGCGCCCTCGAACTGTGAAGCGTAGCAAGCTACGGCCGCCAGCTTTCTCTCGAACTGCGCCGATACATCCACCACGAACGACGGCTGCGGGCTGTCTTCCCGGAACGCGAGTGCGTGGCACAGCTTATAGGGCTTGAAGGGCTCACCATCTGCCGGGTAGTTCCGGAGGCCGGCCAAGAACGATGCATCCCGGATCAGCTCGGCGGCGATGCGATGATCCGGATGCCGCCCCACCCGCCATGGCAGCAGGACCACTCGCGGTCGGAAACGGCGAATCCACTCGACCACCACGCGTCGCATCGCGTCGGTATTCGCGAGGTGCCCGTCGGGGAGGCCGGCGTTGGCACGTTCGGCGATGCCGAGCACTGCCGCGGCGGCCGAAGCCTCGGTGGCGCGCAGTTCAGGCGAGCCACGTGATCCGAGTTCGCCACGCGTGAGATCGAGAATGCCAGCGCGATGTCCCTGATCTACGGCGCGTGCGAGCGTGCCACCCATCAGCAACTCGGCGTCGTCGGGATGCGCCACGGCGGCGAGGATGTCGACGTTCATCGCTGGAAGCTAAGGGAGGATGGCTGTGGACAAAAAAGCCCGCTGATCTGGCTCGCCAACGTCATTCCCACCGAAGTGCTTCGACAGGGTCCATGCGCGCTGCCCGCATGGCTGGGATCATGCCGAACACCAGACCGATTGTGACTGAGGCACCCGCTGCGACGAATGCGCTCCAGATTGGGGGACCCGCGTCCAACCCGAGGATCAGCTTCAACAGTCCACCGATCGCCAGCCCCGACAAGATGCCCAAGGCCCCGCCCGTCCCGGTCAGCGTTGCCGCCTCGACCAGGAACTGCCAGAGGATCTCGTTCTTGGTGGCACCCAACGCCTTCCGAATCCCGATCTCATGCGTGCGATCGGTCACAGATACCATCATGATCGCCATCACGCCGATGCCACCGACCAGCAGCGCGACGCTCGAGAGTGCGATCATCACCAGGAAAAACGCCGACGTGAGCGACTTCATCGTGTCGAGAACTTGATCCTGCGTGACCACATCAAAAGAATTGGGTTGACCAGGCCGCAGGCCCCGCACTCGACGCAGGGCGACAGTCGCTGCGTCGGTCGCCAGCGAGACCGGCACGCCGCGCTGGCCAAGAACCGCGATGAAAAGCCCTTGAGTTTCGTCGTACCGAAAGCGGCTCTTCCCTGCGCGGTAGGGCACGACCGCGCCCTCTTCAGTTCCGGGGGGTTGGAAGAGGTTGTCGGGCTTGAGGTAGACGCCGATCACCGTGAAGGAGCGTCCAGCTATACGGACCACTTCGCCGATCGGGTTGTTCCGCCCGAAGATCAGGTCTGCCAGGGTCTGTTCGATCACCGCCACAGGCGTGCCGGCAGCCAATTCCGACTTGGCGAAAAAACGCCCCCGCACCAGCGTCCCGCCGCGCACGTCGAGAAACGAGTTGTCCGCCGCGAAGATCGTGAGATTCTGCGAGGAAATCCCGTCGCGGTCCATGCGACCGAAGGTCTGTATCCAGAGCCCCGCGTGTCTGATCTGTCCGGCCTCACGTAACCCGTCGGCGTCGGACTCATCCAGCACCTTCCGCGCCTTTACTTCCGGGGGCAGCTTGTCCGGATTCAGCGGGATGGTGGACATGAAGCGCAGCACATAGAAAGTCTGCGGCGAGGCGTTCTCGACCGCACTGACGATCTGGCTCTGAATACCGTTCACCAAGGAGGCCATCACCATCACGGTGGTGACGCCGATGATCACGCCGAGAATGGTGAGTCCACTTCGAAGCTTCGACACGCGCATGGTGTCGAACGCGAGCACGATCCCCTCACCGATGTTTGCGACCCGGAGGGCCATCCTATTCGCTTCGGAGCGCGGTGATGGGGTCCAGCTTGGCAGCGCGGGTCGCGGGGTAGACGCCGAAGACGATCCCGGAACCGGCGCCGAGGAGCATCGACACTCCGACCGACCACCAGGTCACCCGCGCGGGAAGCGGCGAGAAGATCGCCAGCAGTTCAGCGAAGACCCACCCGGCCGAGATGCCGATAATGCCGCCCAGCACGGAAAGAAATACCGTCTCGACCAGAAATTGCAGGCGGATGTCACGCTGCCGAGCACCGAGCGCCTTCCGGATCCCGATCTCGCGGGTTCGCTCACTGACGGACATCAACATGATGTTCATGATCACGATCCCACCGACCACGATCCCGATGCAGACCACGGCGGGAACAATCGCGAAGAGTACCGAGGTCAGTGTGGTCCAGAATGCCACCAGCGCATCGGCCTTGTCGACGGCAAAGTCATTCGTCTCGGTGGGTCCGAGCTGGTGCGCCACGCGCATCGCCTGTTCGGCGCGATTCATTGCATCCGGAATCCCGGCGGCCTCGCGAATCTTCACCGAGACGACCGTGGTGCGTCGCCGACCCCAGGTCGCTTCGAAGACGGGGAGCGGCATCAACGCGAAGGCGTCGAACGACGTTCCGAGAGTCTTCCCCTTGGTCGCGAAGACGCCCTTGATGGTGTACTGACGACCGGCGATCCGAACTCGCTCTCCGATCGCCGCGTCGGCCGAGGGATAGAGCGTGGTGGCAACATCCCACCCGATGACGATCACCGGACGTCGCGCGCGGAGATCCACCTCATTGAGCACCTCCCCCGCGGCGATCCGGTAATCCTGGACGCTTTGGTACCCGGGCGTGATCCCGATGATGGAGACGCCACCGATCGACTGATTGCCGGAAATGATCAGGACGCTCGGTGGCGGCCACCCTGACTGCATGGCCACCGCTTCGGCGTCCGGCAGGGCCCGTCGGATCACCTCGGCATCGTGTTGCGAAATCAATGGTCGTTTTGCGAACTCGCGCACTTCGGCGTCGCTTCGTTGACCGAGCGCAATGGGCGTCCGTCGTATCTGGAATGCATTGCTGCCGATCATCGCGCCGGTGAGGTTGACCCGGACGTACGAATTCATTCCCTGGATCACCGCCACGACGGTGACCAGAAAGGCGACCGACACGATGATGCCGAGGAGCGTGAAGAAGGCGCGAAGTTTGGCGGACCAGATTGTTTGGAGGGCTAGCCGAATCGCTTCGGAGAAGGGCATGCTGAATGATACACGAACCGCGCCATGGGAAGCGCGGTCAGCGTACGCACTCGGATCCTCGGACTACTCGTGCCGCAGAGCCTCAACCGGGTCCATGGCCGCGGCCTTGTTGGCTGGGTAGAGGCCGAAGCAGATGCCGGTGATGATCGACGCACCGATCGCGGCGGCGATCGACCAGAGCGGGATCGCCGCCGGGATCGGCGAGAACCGATTGATCCCGAACGAAATCACGGCGCCCATCGCCATTCCGCAGAGGCCGCCCAGCAGGGTGAGCGTGGCCGCCTCGACCAGGAACTGGAAGAGAATCTCGCCACGCGTTGCACCCAGCGCCTTTCGGACGCCGATCTCGCGGGTCCGTTCGGTGACCGAGATCATCATGATCGCGATGACGCCGACGCCGCCCACCATCAGCCCCACACTCGACAGGACCAGCATGACCAGGAAGAAGCCGGCGGTCATGTCGTTGAATTTCGCCAGGAACTGGTCGCCCGACACGAGGTCGAAATTGTTATCCTCGCCGGGCTTCAGCCCTCGGTGGACGCGCATCGCCGAAGTGACTTGGTCCATCGCCGCGTCACGTCCAAGGGCGGAATCGGGAAACACCGCAATGTTGATCCAGCCTCGGTCCTGGTTGCCCACCTTGGCAAGCGTGCCATGGGGCACGACGAACTTGGGGTTGGCGCCGTCCTCGAATAGTCCGGCCGGGTCGCGGTAGAGGCCGACCACTGTGAAAGGGAGCCCGAATATCCGGATCACCTTGCCGACAGGGTCGATGCCCGGAAAGAGCACTTCGGCGGCGTCGCCGTTGATCACCACTACGAACGCATTCCCGGCCGCCTCGATCGCCGTGAAGTTGCGGCCGTCGAGGAGGTCGCCACCCGACACCGTCATCCAGCTCGCGTCCATACCCTCGATGCCCGCCTCGCTGAACTCCTTGTCACCGTACACGACCGCCGAGCCCGCCTGCTCGCGGACGTTCACATCGGCCACACCCGGGAGATTACGGATCAACTCGGCTTCGTCTCGCGAGAGTCGGGGGCGCCTGCGCCACGGGGACATCTCGTCGCTGCCATCGGATATCTGCAGTTCGTCGCGGAAATATCGCATCACGACGAAGGTGTTCGGCCCCGCCCGCTGCACAACGTCAGTCACCGATCGCTGGATGCCGGTGATCATCGACGCCATCGCGATCACCACCATCACGCCGATCGCAATGCCGAGGATGGTGAGCGAGGCGCGCAGCGTGTTGGCGCGCACCGAGTCGAGCGCAAGTGTGACCCCTTCGGCACCCCGGGTGAACAGGTTGCCACGACCCAATGCCTGTTTCATTCCTGCCTCAGCGCGGCGATGGGATCGAGGCGCGACGCCTGTCGCGCCGGGTACACGCCGGCCACCATTCCGACGAGGATTCCCAGGCCGACACCGACGCCGATCGACCAGGGCGCGATGGCAGCGGGGAGTGGCGTGAAGGCGCGCACGGCGAAGGCAAGCAGGATGCCGGCGCCGATCCCCAGGATCGCACCCGTTACCGATAGGGTGGCGGATTCGACCACGAACTGGGCCATGATGTCGCGGCGTTTGGCGCCGAGTGCTTTACGGACGCCAATTTCCCGGGTGCGCTCGGACACGGCCATGAGCATGATGTTCATGATCACGATGCCACCAACCACGAGCGAAATCGCGACCAGCCCAGGCAGTGCGAGGAACAGGATCGCCGAAATCTTGTTCCACTCGGAGAGCGCGGCTTCGGCTGTCTCGAGATGGAAGTTGTTGGGTTCGCCGGGACGCAGTCCACGCCGCACCCGCATTAACGTGTTGACCTCTTCGATCGCGGTCCGCATCGTTGCGACGTCCTTGGTCTGGATCTGGAGGTCGTCGATCACGTGCGGTCGGTTCACCAGCCTCCTGGCGGGGGACGTGATTGGGGTCACGAGGAACTTGTCCATCGAGATCCCGAAGATGTTCCCCTGCGACGCCACCACGCCGATCACCCGGTGCGGAAGCCCGCCGATGCTGACGGTCTCGCCGATCGGGTCGCGCCCATCAAACAGCTTTTCCGCCACAGCGTATCCGAGCACCGTGACGGCAGCGCCGACGTTGACCTCCTGCTGCGTGAAGGCACGTCCCTCGGCGATGTCGTAGTTCTTGATCTCGAAGAACGTCGCATCGACGGTACTGAGGGTGAGCTGATCGGCGCTTTTTCCGTTCCATGCGACGTTGACCCGATCAAAACCCGAGCGGGCCGTGATCACAGGTGTTTTCATCCGTTCCTGGATGTAGGCCGCGTCTTCGGTCGTGATCCGCGGGTTCCGCTGCCACTGCCGCCACATCTCCTCGGTCACATTCCCCATGGTGATATTGGGGCGCGACCGAAGCTGGAAGGTGTTGATGCCGATCAGCGCGCCGGCGAACTTGTCGGTCATGTACACGTTCATGCCCTGCACGATCGACACCACCGCGATGAGGAAGGTCACGCCGATCAGCACGCCCACGAGCGAGAAAAAGCTCTTGAGCTTCTGCGCGCGGATCGACGACAACGCAAGCCAGACCGCCTCAAGAATCGGCATCTAGGCCACGGCCTCGTGC
>JBDSMU010000155.1:0-26850 GCA_039915685.1 Gemmatimonadales bacterium
CCGTACCTGGCGACGCCTAACTAGTCGTCGTGGCCTTCCCGTCCGCCAACCGGCGGACGCGGGAGGCTCCCCTCCGAAGACGTATCGGATGGTGGGGTAGTGACGACTGCCAGCAATGTCCCACACCGCTTGCAGTGTCGTGCGTCGGCGTCGTGTTCGGCCGCGCCGCACCCGCTGCACCTCAGCCGATCGCGATCACGTTTGCGGGCCATTTCGACCGTCACGATCCCCGTGGGCACTGCGACGATGGCGTAACCGAGAAGCATGATCATCGACGCGAGGGCCTTGCCAAGTGCCGTTTCCGGAGCGATGTCACCGTAACCCACCGTGGTAATGGTCACGATCGTCCAGTAGATCGAGGCGGGAATGCTGGTGAATCCGTTGGTTCGCCCCTCCACGAAGTACATCGCCGCACCAAAGATCACGGCAAGCACGAAGACGGTGGCGATGAAAATCCAGAGCTTCCGACGGCTGTTGCGGATCGCCAGCATGAGTGAGTCAGCTTCTCCGATGTACTCGGCCAGCTTGAGTATCCGGAACACCCGGAGCACCCGAAGCACCCGGATGACCTGAAGGTATTGGCTGCCGGGCAGGAAAAGACTGACGTAGGTCGGCAGGATCGAGGCCAGATCGACCAGGCCGAAGAAGCTGCGGGCATACGACGCGGGTCGGGGCGCACACACCATCCGCAGCACGTACTCCACCGTGAACAGAATCGTGAACAACCACTCGAGCGCGTAGAGCGCGGTGCCGTACTCGGCGCGGATGGACGCGACGGAATCGAGCATCACCGCGATCACACTCGCGATGATACTGACAATCAGCGCGATGTCGAAATACTTGCCGGCCTTCGAGTCGTGGCCAAAAATCACGTCGTGGAGCGCGACGCGCCACGCCGGCCAGTCGGCCGGTGCGGCGTCTACGAGATTGCGCACGCCGCGCCCTCCGATACCCCCATCACTCAGTCCGGGTCACGCGCCAGCAGTGCACGAGCCCCGTCCCAAACGCGCGGCTCGACCTGGTCGACGAACAACTGCAAGTGCGGGAACGGGATCGAGATGCCGGCGTTGTCGAGGGCCACCTTGGCAGCTTCCACGACTCGCGCTTCCACTGGCTTCTCCTGCTCCGCTTCGTCGATCCACACCCGAACCTCGAGGTTCACGCTGGAATCGCCGAGCGAGCGCGACACCACGTCGGGCGCGGGGTGACTGACCACGCCCTCGATCCCTGGCAGCACCTCGAGAAGGACAGCTCGGGCCTCGGCAATCTTCTCCTTGTAGGCAATGCCGATCTCGACCACCACGCGGGTTGCCCCGTACATCGAATGGTTCACCAGGGTGTCGCCGATGACCTGCTTGTTCGGGATCACGACGAAGGTGTTGTCGTTGGTGCGGATACGAGTTGTCCGCAGCGTTATCTCGCGAACTTCGCCGTAAAGCGTCTGGGTCGTGATATAGTCGCCGATCTTGAATGGCCGGTCCCAGAAAATCAGGAAGCCTGCGATGGTGTTGGCGACCGTTTCCTGCGCGGCAAACCCGATGGCAATACCGATGACACCGAATCCGGCGAGAAGGGCGCTCACATCGACGCCGAGCTGGCTCGCCGCCATCACAACGGTGAACAGCGCGAGCACCACCCGGTAGACTCCGTCGACCAGCAGCTTGATCAGTCCGTCGGCGAAGCGTGCGCGCCTCAACGCGGTGCGCAGCGCCGGCTGGGTGATTCGAAGGACGATCCACCCGATCACGGCCACCAATGCCGCGGCGACCACTTTGGGCGCGACGCTGAGGAGGAACGTCTCGAACTTGTCAGAGCTCAACGAAAACGGGAGCCAGTCCATCAGACACTCGAGCGGTTGGAAGTCGTGGATGACGAAGAGTACCACCGGGGATCCGGTACTCGGTGCGACCCGTGATATTATCACCCTCAAGTCAGAAAAGGACGGCTGCATGGTAATAGGACCGTTTTCCGAAGCGGCCACCCCCGAAGTACACGTCGCCCAGGGTCCTCGCGCCGCCGCGGCCCTCGCTGCCAACGAAGTGATCGCGCTCGTTGTTGCTACCGTCGGACTGCGGGGCTGCGCCAACATCGCCCTGTCTGGCGGCAACACGCCCCGGCTACTCTACCAACACTTGGTGGCACTGGGCCGGGACGCCGCACCGTGGGACCGGGTCACGTTCTGGTTCGGCGACGAGCGGTGCGTGCCGCTTGATGACGCCGCAAGCAACGCCGGCACCGCGTGGCACGAGCTCCTACGGCCCCTCGACATCGCACCCGCACAGGTGGTCTCGGTTCCGGCGGGCGATCCAAGCGACGCCGCGACAGCTTACGAGGCGTTGCTGCGAGCACGACTCGGGCAGGCGACACCTTTCCTCGACCTCGTGCTCCTCGGCATCGGCGCTGACGGGCACGTGGCGTCACTCTTTCCGGGTGACTCGTCCGTCGATGAGCAGGTGGCTCTTGTCCGTGCGGTCAATGCCCCGCCCGGTCATGCGATCGGACAGCGGGTGACGTTGACGTTGCCCATGATCAACCGCTCGCGGGCGGTGTTCTTCCTCGCGACGGGCGTGGACAAACAAGCCGCCGTCGCCGCAGCGCTCCATGGTGCGTGCCCCTCGCCCTCCCCCGCCGCGCGGGTGCGACCAGCGGGCCGCCTCGCCTGGTTCCTCGACGCCGCGGCGGCACCGGTCCGCTGACATCAGTGCTGTTCATGACTACAACCACTCAGCCATTGATGCCCCTCACGGGCAAGCAACGCGTTGGCGCTGGCAGGACCGCTGCTGCCGGGCTGGTACACATCGGGTGGCAGGGTCGACGCGTCTTCGCCAGCCGCGATCACCGGATCGAACAAGCCCCACGCCTGCTTGATCTCGTCGCTCCGGGTGAACAGCGCGGCGTCACCATGCAGCGCATCGAGTAGCAGCCGTTCGTAGGCGTCGCCCACCACGAGGCCCTCAAACGACGTCCGATAGTGGAACTCGAGGTCCACGGAGTCGATGTCAACGGGGTCACCCGGGACCTTCGCGTCGAGACTCAGATGCACGCCCTCATCGGGCTGGATGCAGATCGATAACACGTTGGGGCGTGGCGATTGCTCGGTGCCGAACAGCTGCACCACGGGGCGCTTGAATGCCACGGTGATCTCCGACCCCTTGGCCGCGAGCGCCTTCCCAGATCGCAGGTAGAACGGAACTCCGGACCAGCGCCAGTTGTCGATGAACAACTTGACGGCACCGTAGGTGGGGGTGCGGGATCCCGCTGCGACGTCCTCGGCATCGGTGTACCCGGCGTACTGCGCCGCCACGATGTCCGCCGCATCAATCGGCCGGATCGCTGCGAGCACCTTCACTTTTTCGTCGCGGAGGTGCACGGCGTCGATAGCGACGGGAGCCTCCATGGTAACCAGCGCGAGCAACTGAAGCAGGTGATTCTGGAACATGTCCCTCCACACGCCCGCCTGGTCGTAATATCCGCCCCGATGCCCAATGTCGACAGTTTCGGTCACGGAGATCTGCACATGATCGACGAAACTGCGGTTGAGCAGCGGGTCGAAGATCGCGTTGGCGAACCGGAAGTAGAGGATGTTCTGGGCGGTATCCTTCCCGAGATAATGATCGATGCGAAACACCTGTTCCTCGGCGAACACCGAGTGGACCAGGGTGTTGAGCGCCTCCGCACTCGTGGCGTCACGCCCGAACGGCTTCTCGATCACGATGTCACGTCGCGGCCCGCCCGACTCGCAGGCCGCCATGCCGGACGCACCCAGCCCCTCAACCGCGGGGGCAAAGAACTGGGGCGCCATCGCGAGGTAGTAGAGGCGATGAGCGCCGCCTGACTCGAGGTTCTCAAGTTCCTGCCCAAGACGCGCGAAGTCGTCCGCCGCGGTCACGTCTCCCGTCACGTAATGCAACCGCGCCGCGAACCGGTCCCACGCTGCGTGATCCACTGGACCGGCGAACTCGTCGACGCCGCCCCGCACGTACGCGCGAAATCCTTCGTCGTCCATTTCGGTCCGCGCGAAGCCGACAATCTTCACCTCTGGCGGCAGTTGCCGACGGCGGCAGATGCGAAAGAGCGCCGGACCCAACTTACGGCGCATCAGGTCGCCCGATGCGCCAAAGATGACCATCGTCGTCGCGAACTCCGGCGCGGGCCCGGTCACGGCTGATCCGCCGAGCGCTTGATGGCGTGGCCGCCGAACTGATTACGCATCGCGGAAAGAAGCTTGTCACCGAACCGCGACTCGTCTCTCGAGCGGAAGCGCTGCTGCAGCGCCAGGGTGATGACCGGGATCGAGACCGCGAGATCGATCGCCTCCATCACCGTCCAGCGGCCCTCACCCGAATCCGGTACCCACGGTGCGATGCCTTCGAGACTGGGATTCTCCTCGAGTGCAGCCGCTGTGAGGTCGAGCAGCCACGAACGCACGACGCTGCCGTGCCGCCAGATCTGTGCGACCTGCTCGAGGTCGAGCGCGAGCTCTTCCTTTCGCTCCATCAGCGCGAATCCCTCAGCGTACGCCTGCATCATCCCGTACTCGACGCCGTTATGGATCATCTTGACGAAGTGCCCTGCACCGCTCGGGCCGACATGTCCCCATCCGGTGTCCGGCGTCGGGGCGAGCGCCTCAAGGATTGGCCGGACCACGCCAAGTGCTTCATCGGTGCCCCCCGCCATGATGCTGTAGCCCTCCTTCAGGCCCCAGACTCCGCCAGAGGTGCCGACGTCGACAAACGCGATGTCCTTTGCCGCCAGCGTCGCTCCGCGCCGTTGGGAATCCTTATAGTTGCTGTTGCCACCGTCGACGATCACGTCGCCTGGCTGCAGCACCCCAGCAAGCGACTCGATGGTGGCTTCCGTCGGCGCACCCGCAGGCACCATGATCCACACCACTCGCGGGGCAGGCAGCGCCGCGACCAACTCCTCCGTCGACACGGCACCGCTTGCTCCTTCGACGGTGGCGCGAGCGATCGCGGCCGAATCCAGGTCGTGCACCACGACATCGTGACCAGCGCGCAGCAAGCGCACCGTCATGTTGCCGCCCATCTTGCCCAGCCCGATCATTCCCAGCTTCATCATCGCTCCACGGTGGCAGGTCAACGGGATCGGGGCATTCGCCAGTCGATCACCCCGGCAATATCGCCCCCTCGGCATGAAGGACGTGGGGGGTGCGGACGGCACCACGTTACGGTGGTCAATTAGATTCCTTCGGATTGAGTCTCTCTCGAAGGGTCCGCTGCCATCGACACCGTAACCGACACGCTCTCCACCTGGCTCTCCGACCCGACGATCGGCAAGCTCGTTTCGCTTGCGCTGGGCGTCCTCGTCATCGTGAGCCTCGTCCGGCTGTTGAACCGATCGTTGCGGCGGGTGATCAAGGACAACGAGGCACGGTACCGGACGAGCAAGCTGGTGACATTCGGGGGCTATGCGGCGGCCATTTTCCTCGTCCTCACCATTTACAGTGGCCGGCTGGGTGGGCTCAACGTCGCCCTCGGCGTGGCGGGCGCCGGCATCGCTTTCGCGCTGCAAGAGGTGATCGCGAGCTTTGCGGGATGGTTCGCGATCGCGATGTCCGGCTTTTACCGGACCGGCGACCGCGTTGAGCTGGGCGGCATACGCGGCGACGTCATCGACATCGGCGTCCTCCGCACGACCCTCATGGAACTGGGCGAGTGGGTGAAGGGCGACCTCTACACTGGCCGGTTGGTGCGGATCGCGAACAGCTTCGTGTTCAAGGCGCCGGTCTTCAATTACTCCGGGGATTTCCCGTTCCTCTGGGATGAAATCACCGTGCCAATCAAGTATGGCACCGACTGGAAGCACGCTCGCGTGATGCTGGAGCGGGTCGCCGAAGAGGTCGTTGGAGACTACGCCGCTGGCGCGCACACCGCGTGGAAGCAGATCACCCGCAGTTACCTGGTCGAAGATGCCCTCGTGGCGCCCATGATATCGCTCATCGCCAACGACAACTGGATCGAGTTCACGATGCGATACGTGGTGGACTACAAAAGCCGGCGGCGTACCAAGGACGAACTCTTCACCCGTATCCTCGAGGAAGTGGAAGCGAGTGAAGGCCGAATCGCGCTGGCATCGGCGACCTTCGAGCTGGTCGAGGCGCCGCGGCTCGACGTGCGCCTGACCGACACGCCCTCTCCGAACACGCTATAAACCGCTGCGACGGTCAGGGCCGCGTGCCGACGGCGCCGAGCCGTTCCAATGCTGCACCCAGTAGCCGAAGCTCTTCACCGTAGCGTGCCCAATCCCCCTGACGCTGGGCATCTATCGCGGCCTCGTAGTGCCGCCGCGCCTCGGCGATCGCCTCGGTCGACGGCGCCAATGAGGTGGCGGGCGCGATGCCCCGACCAACTGCCGCCGTGTCAGCCCGCCCCGCCTCCGGCGCCGGGCGCGATCCGATCTCGCCACCGAACATCGCGACCAGTGCCGCGTCCAGTGTCTCCCGCATGATGACCTGATTCTGGTATGCGACCACGACCCGCTTCAACTCGGGAATCTGGCCGCCGTCGGCCTGCAGGTAAATCGGCTGCACGTACAGCAACGATTCCTCGATGGGAATCACCAGCAGATCGCCGCGGATGACCTCGGAACCGCGCTGATCCCAGAGTGAAACCTGGCGGGAGATCTCGGTATCCTGGTTGATCCTGTTTTCGATCTGGCGGGGTCCAAACACCAGGCTCTGCCTGGGGAATCGGTATACCCGCAGCTTACCGTAATGGTCGCCATCGTTCCGTGCGACCATCCAGGCGGCCAGATTGTCCTTGCCGCGCGGTGTGAACGGCGCCATGTAAATGAACTCGGCGGCTTGCTCCTCGGGAAGGCGCATGACGATATGCCGCATGAACGGCACCGCCTGATCGTTCCGTGTGACCACCGGCACCTGCCATTCGTCCTCGCGATTGTAAAACGTCGCGGGAGTGTCCATGTGATAGGTGACATAGCGGGCGGCCTGGGCCCGAAATAGCTCATCCGGATAGCGGATGTGCGCCCGGAGGTCCTCCGCCATCTCGGCGAGAGGGTGGAAGACTCCCGGGTACACCTTGGCCCATGTTCGGATCAACGGATCAGCGGGCTCGGCAACGTATGGCACCATGGTCCCGTGGTACGCATCGATCACAATCTTCACGCTGTTCCGGATGTACGCGACGCCATCGTTGGTCCGGAACGAGTAGGGATACCGACTGGTGGCGGTGTAGGCATCCTGGATCCACTGGAGCGTGCCGTCGCTCGCCACCACCATGTAGGGATCGCGGTCCATGCGGAGAAAGGGAAATGCCTTTTTCACCCGCGCCACGATGTTGCGGTGGAACAGGATCCGGCTCTCTGCTGTGATGTCACCGGAGAGAAGGATCTTCGACGACCCAAACTCGGCCGCGAGGATCGCGCGGCGCACGATGCCGCCCACCGGTACGCCGCCTTTGCCGTCGTAGGTGCTGTATACGTTCGACTCGCCGGACGGATAATCGAATTCCTTCTGCTTCGTGTTCACGAATACAAAATTGTCGGTGAGCTCACCGTAGTAGATCTGCGGGCGCGAAATCTTGAGCGAACCGGTCGTCGATGGCGGCAGATCCTTCACGAACAGGACGGGCAGCCCCTCGGTGGTGACCTGGTTGACCGGGCTCAGCGTGAGTCCCATGCCGTGCGTGAACGTGAGGTGCTCGTTGATGAAAGTGCGGGTTGGCAGCAACGCCGAATTCAACTCGCGCGGGGCGAGGAGCACCTGGCGGTACCGCCCGTCGATCCAGTACCGGTCATCGTCGACTGACACGAAGTCATAGTATGTCCGGATCTCCTGGATCTGGCTAAACGTCCTGAGGAGGGGTTCGCGATCCCAGAGCCGGACGTTGTCGATGGTGGCAGCATTGTCCCGAATGCTCTCGAGGCCCAGCGTGGCCTCGCCCTCGAGATCGCGGACCTCGACGCTGTCGATGCCCCAGGCCCGCCGAGTGGCGGCGATGTGGCGGGCCAGGAATGGCTCCTCACGGGTGAGTTCCGTGGGCGCCACGACAAACTTCTGAATCAGGCCAGGGATCAGGCCGCGTCCGACCACCGCGACCAGCCCATAGATCGCCAGGGCCGCGACGGCGTAGGCGCCGAGTTGGCGCCGCACGCCCCCAATCAGCACCACCACCGCGGCCAACAGCGCCACACCGGCGGACACGCGGAGCGCTGGCAGCATTGCGTGCATGTCGGTGTAGCTGGCACCCACGAGCGGGCCAGTGTGCGAGAACAAAAGGTTCGACGTGTCGACGAACCAGAGCTGCAGCGCCCAGAGCACAAATATGATCGCGAGCACGATCGCGAGATGCATCCCAGCCGAGGGTTCGATGCGCAGGCGGCGCGGTGCCAGCACGATGTCGCCGCGCAGATAGTAGATCACGACGAGCAGGAGCAGGATCAGCACGGCCAGGGACGCCAAGATGCCCAGCAGCGCGGTGATGGCCGGGAGGGTGAAGACGTAGAACCCGATGTCGCGGTCAAAGATGGGATCGACGGTGCCGAACGGCGTGGCGAGCGAAGCCTGAAGCATCACGTCCCAGAGCGCGCTGGCGCCGAGGCCGAACATCACCGCCAGCGCCAACGTGACGGGGCGCGTCAGGCGACCAATGACCCGGGAGAGGTCGACCACCTGCTCGCCCGATGCCGCATGGACCTGCATCCGGATCACGTCGGACACCGCACCGCGCTGCGCGAACCTGAGGTTCGCCCACACCAGCGCGGCGGTCAGGGTGGCCCCCACCGCGAACAACAGGAGCCGGGTGGTAATCGTGCGGCTGAAGAGGACCTCGAATCCGAGGTCGCGAAACCACCAGTAGTCGACAAGCATGCCGGTCGCGATGGGCATCAGGACGCCCACCAGCAAGGCGAAGATCACGAGCACCGTGAACGGCGACTTTCGGGTCATGGAAATATGCCCATGTCGGAGTAGGAACGCGCCACTTTGTCGATCGCGTTGATGAACGCGGCAGAACGAAGGCTTATGCTCTTGTCCGCATGGCGCTCCTGGATGACGCACAATTGCTCATAGGCCGCGCCCATCGACTCCTCCAGACCTGAATACACGAGGGCTTCCTCCGACGCACCCTCGGTGATCGCCCGGGCTTCCTCCTCGGGAAACGTCTTCCCGGTGGACTGCTCGATCGCCGAGAGCATCCGTCGGAACGCCCCCTCTTCATATCGTTTCTCCATCCTCCCGAAGCGGACATGGGAAAGGTTCTTGAGCCACTCGAAGTACGACACGATCACCCCGCCGGCGTTCAGCCAGATGTCGGGGAGAATCAACACGCCACGCTCTTCCAGAATCGCTTCGGCGGCAGCCGTGGTAGGTCCGTTGGCAGCCTCGGCGACGATCTTCGCGCGGATACGCGGAGCATTCTCGACGGTGATCTGGTGTTCGAGGGCGGCCGGGATGAGGATGTCGCAATCCAGCTCGAGGCCCTCAAGCGTGTTCGGGATGACTTGCGCGTCGGGGTAACCAATGACGGTGCCGTGTTCGATTCGCCAGGCATTCACCGAATCGACATCGATTCCTGCGGGATTGGACAGCGCCGCGCGATACTCGGCGATGCCGACGATGAGCGCCCCCGCGTCCTGCAGGAACTTGGCGGCGTGGTAGCCGACGTTGCCGAGTCCCTGCACCACCACGCGCTTTCCTTCGAGACCGATCGAGAGCCCAAGTCGCGACATCGTCTCGGACGAATTGCACACTTCGCGCAGCCCGTAGAACACGCCCAGTCCGGTCGCCTCGGTGCGCCCGCGGATACCGCCCTGAGCGAGCGGCTTGGCGGTCACGCACGCCAGGGCATCGATCTCGCCGCCCGAGAGGCTGGCGTAGGTGTCGGCGATCCACGCCATTTCCTTGGAGGATGTGCCGTAATCCGGAGCGGGCACGTCGATGCCCGGACCAATGAACCGCTTTCGAACCAGCTCGTAGGTATACCGCCGCGTCACCCGTTCCAGTTCGCCCTCGGAGTACTTGCGGCGATCGATTCGGACGCCTCCCTTGGCGCCGCCGAACGGGACATCAACAATGGCGCACTTGTATGTCATCAGCGCCGCGAGCGCCATCACTTCATCGTCGCTCACGCCTATGCTGTAACGAATGCCGCCCTTGGTGGGCGACTTGTGTTGGCTGTGCTCGGCGCGCCAAGCGTGGATCACTTCGATCGAGCCGTCGTCGCGCTTGAGCGGAAAGCTCATGTAGTACACGGCATTGCACGCCTTGATCTGCTCAAGGAGGGTCGGATCGTGTTTGGTGAACGCGGCCGCGCGGTCGAACGCGGTATTCACCTGCTCAAGAAATCCTGACATGATCGGCGTGCGATCCAGGTGGGAGGATCAGGGGAATCTAGCGGCATGCCGTCGGGACGGACCGGCGGCATGCGTGGGCGTTACGGATCGCGGTTGCAGTCGGGATCGGGCGCGACGCAACGACCTGGTCGCGGCCTGACGCACGCCCCTACGGACGTACGATGGGTGTCCACTGAAGTGCGAGCGTGAGAGATCGCGCGCGGATCGCACCCGCATCGGTCTGGATTACGGCCGTGCCGATAGGCTCGAACCGGACGAGCGCCCCGAAACGGCGACCTTGGACCCCAGCTCCGACAAGCAGGTTGAATCCGGTGGATTTCGGCCTCAGTGTCGGGTTGCTGCTTTCCGTGCTGGCGTCGTCGCGCCAGTCGTCGCAGCCAACGGTCTGGCCCCCGAAGTATCCGGGACCGCCCGATGTATCAACGTCACATCCCGTTTGCAGCCAGAGCGCTGCGCCGGCCTCCATGAAGAACGGACCGCTGCCGGCTCGACGGCGTGCGATCGCGGCCAGGTGGGCACGATAAAACGCAACACTGGTCGGCAGCTCGAACAGCCCGGTGATTCCGAGGTCACCGACGTCGTCCTGCGCGCCGACTTCAGCGCGCCCGGTCCACCCGCCGCCCATTGGGCGCTGGAGAGAAACGGCAAGCAGCGAAACGGCAAACTTGCCGCCCACGACGTACGGGCCGCTCCATGCCGGCTGTCCGACACCAGCAGTGAGCGACCACGACGTCTGTGCCGCAACCGGCGCACCGCCTGTTAGGAGGACAAGGCCACCGGCGACAAGCAGAACCCGCGATGCGACCATGAGATTCCCCGTGATTCTGTCGGCGACGTAAAGCGGCTCGGGCACGGCTGCACCGTCAGCGGTGTCCGCACGCAGTTCGGGCGGAATCGGCGTTCCTGATACTGCGATCTAGAAATTATCGCCGTTCGGAGATTCCCCGGCAAGGAAGGTCAGGAACAATCACCGACGATACCAGGAGTGGAGGCGCAGGCGGTCATGCATCATCCGCGCGATCTTGAGTCGGCCGCTCTGCGCGGGGTGCACGCCATCGGCCTGAAAATCGACGCGGTCGTAGCAGACATTTGCGGCGTTGCGGATCCCGCTCGTGCATGCGGGCGCCCACA
Source organism: Gemmatimonadales bacterium (assembly GCA_039915685.1). Classification (GTDB taxonomy): domain Bacteria; phylum Gemmatimonadota; class Gemmatimonadetes; order Gemmatimonadales; family GWC2-71-9; genus Palsa-1233. The sequence continues at coordinate 11,464 of JBDSMU010000155.1, forward strand.
GGTACGCGCCCCAGCCGTACCACACCCCATCGACCGATGGGTTTGCGGCGAGCCAGGTATTGAGCCCGTGGCCCTCCTCGTAGCTCTGCGGTTCACCGCGGTCTGGACGGGTGTTGAAGCCACCATAGCTCCGGGAACTGGTGTACACCGCTTGGACGGACGGGAACTTTCCCTTCACGCGTGCGGCAAACTCGCCCAGATGAGTGCGAAAGAGTTCGTAGTTGTTGCCGGCAGAAGGAAAGAGCGGGAGGGGGGTTCCACCAGGACCCACCCCGAACTGGTCGGCAGCCTTGTGATAAATCACCCGGACCTGTGCAAGCAGGACCCCGGCCTGCGGAAGGCGCCGCAGCACGCAGTCGTCCCAGAGCACGGCATCGAACGTCGGATCGATCCACCGTTCGATCGCGTGGCCACCGACCGCGCAGTTGACGATCCGGACCGCAGGACTGACCTCGCTCTGCCACGCACCGGCCACCTGCTGGAGCCATTCGTCGCATTCCTGGTTGCCGTTGCTCATGCCGATACAGACCACGCCGATCACGCCAGTCACGGCCGCGACGGAGGGCTCTGCGGCACTGGTGAGCACCAGCGGGAGACCCTTGTATGTGGCGGGACCGCCGAGAAGGTGGGCGATCGGATATGGGATGACCACATCGGTGCCGGGCGGCGGGAGGGGGTCGCTCGTGGAGGGATTTGAGGCGCACCCCGCCACGGTGAGCAGCACGACAGCTGGGAGGAACGGGAGCATCACGCCCATGGAAGCCAAACCGGTTCGAGATACCTCGGTGACGCCCGGAAGGCGGATTCGTTAAACCGCACACCGGGCTCCACCGAGAACCTCAACACAGCGCGATCAGTCGATCCGCTCGATTGTGATACGCGCTACTGGACCCTGCCAGCCGTGGAGGGCCACCGAAAGGTCGCCCACACCCTGGATGTTGGCGTGGCGCCGGATCACGTCCGACGTCGGCACGCGTCCGTTTCCGTCAGCCGGTGCGGGCACCGGGCCTGCTCCGCCACAGGGATCAACAATTTGATTGAACAGCTCGTTGTTCTGCTCGGTGCCGGCGTCCCACACCCCGGCTTCGTACACGTCGGGCTTCGATCCCGAGGGGAGCTTGACGCCATCGACGCCCGTAAATCCATCGTTGGTGCAGATTGTCATCACCGCCAGCGACAGACGGTTGGCATTGCCCCGGGCAGTAATCTCGAAAACCTGCGGGTTGGGAAGCGGAGCCTGCCCGCCGATGCGATTGGTCGGGGTATTGATGTCGACGACCGCGTACACCCCATTCATGTTGGCAACGTCGGCCACCGCCCGCGTCTCGTCACCGTCCTCGGCGATCAGTCGAATGCCCTCCGACGCTGCCGCGCCAGCGGACCAGACGCTTACGTCCTTCGTGTGAGTGGCGAGGACGCCCGGGGAGAACACCTGACTGGTACTCAAGTTCTCAAGCGTGACGCGGTAGCGGTGAACGCCTGCGTCGGCAGCCTTATCTGCCTTCTCGGCCTGTGCGGCCGCAAGGGCGGTGGGTGATGTCGTTGGGGCTGTATCGTCAGCGCAGGCCGCGACAAGGAACAGGCCGGCAAGGGCCGTGATGGCAGGGAATCGCATGGGCATACCTCCCGTGGGGATCAGGGTGCCACAGCGGTGGCACGTGGCGCGAAGCGCCACAAGGATGCTACGTCCAGCAGGAGGACTCGGATCTCTCCGCGACGACTACCCGCCGATCAGGTGCGCGCGAGAATCCGGGCTGTCACGCGTCCGACCGTCAATCCCTGTACGATGATCGAGAAGCAGACAATGATGTACGTGATCATGATGAGCTTGTCGCGGAACGGGCTTTCCGGAAGCGACAGCGCCAGGGCGACCGAGATGCCACCTCGCAGTCCGCTCCACATAAGCACCATCGACGCGCCACGCGGCAACCGGCGTCCGCTGGGGAACACGGCCACGGGCCCCGCGACCGACACCAGGCGCGCAACCAGGACCAGCGGGATGGCAATAGCCGCGGCCCATGGCACTCCGGGCTCCATGTCGAGAATCACGACCTCGAGTCCCATGAGCACGAAGAGCACTGCGTTGAGAAACTCGTCGATCAGCTCCCAGAACTGGTCGAGGCGGTTACGGGTGGTCTCGGACATGGCGAACTCCCGGCCACGGTTTCCGATGAGCAGCCCCGCAATCACCATCGCAAGCGGGCCGGACACGTGCAGGGAGTGCGCCAGGCTGTATCCACCGGTGACCACCGCGAGCGTCAGGAGGATCTCGACCTGATAATTGTCGACCGCCCGCAACATCCGGTAGACGATGTATCCCATCACCGTGCCGTACAGCAGGCCGCCCAGTACCTCCACCGCAACCAGCTTGGCCACTACCGCCGCCGTAATCGCCTCGCCTCCCAGCAATTCCACCAGCAAGATGAATAGGACAACGCCCACGCCGTCATTGAAAAGCGACTCACCCGTGATGACCGTCTCGAGCTCCTTGGGTACCCCGACGCGGCGGAGGATCGCACCAACCGCGATCGGATCGGTCGGGGCGATCAACGCCCCGAAGACGAGCATCCACGGCAGCGGGATTGCGAGTCCGATCAAGGCGAACAGATGGTGCCCGACCACACCCACGATCAAGGTCGTGAGCAGTACGCTCCCCGTTGCCAGGGCCAACACCAGGCCCCGATGGGCGATGAGGCGCCGGAGGTCGAGGTGCAGCGCACCGGCAAACAGAAGCGCGCCGAGCATGCCGTCGAGCACGGTATCATCAAAGGCAATCGCACTGATGATGTGCGAGAGATCGGCGATCGGCGCGAACCCGAAGTGGCCGGCCGCGACGATGAGCACTGAGCAGGCAAGCGACAGGACCATCAAGCCGATCGTCATCGGCAGGCGGATAAACCGGTAGTTGGCCCACGCGAGAATTGCCGCGGCGGTGGTGAGTGACGCGATGAGGTGAAAGACGCTCATGGGCGAACCGGGGGCGGGGTGCGATTGGGAGGCAGGGGGGCGATCCGGTCCCGCTGGTACGTAGTCGTACCAGCGGCATCGGACGTGAGGTCAACGGCTGCGCTTGGCGGTGCTTTTGGTGCGCTTGGCGCTGCTCGTCGAGGCGACCTTGGCGCGTTTGGTGGTGCGGGTGCCCGTAACGGCCTTGGACGCTTTGGCGATCCGCGCGCGGGCGCTTGCCTTCGCCGACTTCACCGACTTCTTGGCGGCCTTGACAACCTTGGTGGCCTTGGCCTTGGTCGGCTTGCCCGACTTGCTCGCGTTGCGCGCGGCGACGCCGGCGACCACTGCGGCGGCGACGCCAGCAACCGCAACGGCAACCTTCGTCGCTCTCGCGCGACGGGCCGTGCGCCCTGACACCTTGTCCGCCACCTGTTCTGCCATCTTCATCGCAGCGGCACCCATCGAGGCGCCGGTCTTTGCCGTAGATGAAACGGCCTTGCTGGCCGTGCGTGCCGCTGCGTTCCTGGTTGACTTGCTGATTGCCATGCCATCCTCCGATGAGTGAACGTGCCGGGGTGGAGCTGATGTTGAAGTATACGTACACCGCACGACGAGTTCACCCTGTGCGGTCGGCCATGGCGCGGCCGTATCGGGAAAGAATGCCGGCCCGCCCCACCGTTCCGAGCACCCGATTGCTTGCCGCATCGATCACCGGGAACGCTGCCACGCCCTGTGCGCCGAGACGGCGAACCACCTCCAACAACGGTATCTCGAGAGTCAGGGCCTCAGTGGCCGTAGCGACATCGCGCGCGACCAGTGCCTCGTCCAGCGGCCTCTCATCCCTCGCAATGGCGCCGAGGCCGCGCTGCGTGACGACGCCAAGGAGCCGGCGCTGGTGGTCGACCACGGGATACACCGTCTGGTCGGCGAAGGCGAGTTGCTGAATGAGGGTATGAACCCGTTCATCGGCCCGCACGACCATGGCGTCACGGTCGATCGCGTCGGCCACGACCAGACCCGCGAGGAGGTCGTGATCGATCCCATGGTCGAGATGGACGCCGCGCCGGCGCAGCCAGCCACTGTAGAGGTTGTCCGGCTCAACCCGCTTGACGACGACCATGGCGACCGCGGTGGCGACCATCAGCGGAAGCATCAGGGCGTAATCATCCGTCATCTCGAAGACCATCATGATGCCGGTGATCGGCGCCCCGGTGGCGGCGGCCACCATCGCCCCCATCCCCACGATCCCGTACGCCGCCGGTTGAATCCCGGCAGTGGGAAGCACCGATCGCAGTCCCGCGCCGAAGGCACCACCGGTCGCCGCGCCGACATACAGCGACGGCGTGAAGACGCCTCCCGATCCACCCCACCCCAAGGAGAGCGCGGTCGCGACAATCTTTCCAACCGCCAGCAGTGCGATGACCCACCACGCCATGGTGCCGAAGACGTCGAGCGGAATCGCGAGGTGACCGGTGCCCACCAGGAGCCCGCCCGATGCCGCCACCATGAGTCCGATGAGCAATCCGCCCGCGCCCGCGCGCAGGGCGGTGACGTCGGTGCGGTGGCAACGGAAGTAGGTGCGGATGAACCATGCGCTCACCACGCCGACCACGATCCCGAGCATCGGGTACGCGATCGCCACCTCCCAAAGGTGGTGATAGGAATACTCGACGGGAACCGGGAAGGCCGGATGGTTGCCGAACACGGCGCGCGAAATCACCGCTGCCACGACGCTCGCCACCACGACGACGGGAAAGGCCGACACGCTGAGTCCGCCGAGGATCTCCTCGAGCGCAAAGAATGCACCAGTGAGCGGCGCGTTGAACGCTGCACTGATCGCAGAAGCCGCGCCGGCAGCCACGAGCAGGCGGGTGCGGTCGGCGCCAAAGTGGAAGGCGCGTGACAGCATCGACCCCGCAGCCGCACCGAGCACTGCGACGGGGCCCTCCGAGCCGGCGGAGGCCCCGCCGCCGAGCGTGGCAGCGGCCGCCGCAGTGCGCACCAGCGCAGGATGGACAGGAACATTCCCTCCGACGCGCACCACGCGGCGCTGCACGTCGGCGACGTTGAGCCCATCCTCGCCGGGCGCAAATCGCCGCATGATCCACCACGCGACCACCATCGCTGCGCTGGTGATCAGCGGTCGGGTGACCCACGGTCCGAATGCCGGCAACCAGGTCGATGGCCACCGGAAGAACACCGCGTACGAGAGGTCGATCAGCTTGTAGAAACCGATCACCCCGAATGCACCGGCAAACCCGACCATCACGGCGAAGCCGAGCAAGACGGCGTTCTCGGACAGGTCGAGTGCGTTGAACCAGACCACGAATCGGTCCCACGCCCCGCTCGCAAACCGGCCCGGCACGAAAAAGAGCCGGCGGGCACGGTGCGGTACGAGGTGCGCTGCTACCACCGCCAGTCGCTGGAGGAACGAAGCGATCATCGACTCATGGCGTCGATATGCACGCAGCACGTCGCACGGCGTCGACGTCGGCGGGGAGCACAAGCACCAGCTCGGCACGCTGGAGGGCCATGGCGGACTCCTTCCGTACGGCGTCGGTGAGCGCGGGATCTCCGACGGCAGCCAGAGCGGCCAGAGCCTGCTGCAACGTGACGGCCACCTCGACCAGCGCCGCGCCGTCGCGCGCGATCGCGCTGAATCCGTCATGCACGAGATCCGATACCGCAATGGGGGGAACCTGCACGCGGGTGTGGCGGACTGGCTCAGGATCGTCGGCCGGCGCGGACCACGCTGCCAGCAGACGGACCAATCCACCGATTACCTGGATGGCGGTGCCGGGGTCATTGACGGCCGGGGAGAGTGCGCGACTCGCAGTTTCCGAGAGCACCACGAGCCCGAAACGCGGATCATCATCGAAGTGCCGCTCCCGGCCGATCACGAACGCCTTCGCCACGCGGCTGATCGCGTCCGGGCGCGAACTGGCCGGAGCGCGGCACACGATGTGGGCCACGGCGTGTCCGGGGGCCACAAACACCCCAGGCAGGCTCGCCACCACCACGGTCACATCGCAATCTTCCGCGACCTGCTCGAGAGCGTCGATGTCGATGCGCTGCACGAAGCCGATGCTGGCCCCCGGCACTGGTTCACCATCCGCGACCTCGACGGCCGGCAGGCACCCTAGCGTCGGGTGTTGACGCCGACGTTCGATCGCCCGGTGGGTGGCGTCCTCCACCGTAGCGATCGTCGCTCCCACCCTCCCCAGTCGGGCGATCCGGTCGACCCACCGTACGAACGTGACAATCACGAGTGCGAACGTTGCGAGCGTCAGCGCGAAGAGGACGAATCGTCCGGCGGGACCGTAGTACTCATTCTGCAGCGCGATCCGCGCGACAATGCTGAATATGAACGCCCCGATGAATGTCGACAGGGCATTCTGGGAGACGTCGTCCGACACAAGCAGGGTGAACGCGCGGGGCGTGGCGGTGCTGCTCGCCGATGCGTACGCCGCCACCATCGAGGCCACGGCAAACGTCGCGATCACCAACATGCTCGATGACATGATCGAGAGCAGCGACTCGATCGATTCGGGCGCGACCGAGGGGACGTGCTCACCGAGTCCGGTGCCATCGGCAGAGTGTGCGAGGAATGCGGCGGCCACGGACACCACGCCCATCACAAGAGGGCGAACCCAGAGCTGTTCGCCGATGCGATTGAGCATGAACCGGAGGCGGCCTGCCATCTTTGCTCCAACGCGCGGGTAGGGAGTGATGTGTCGAGGTCGGCGCAATCTATCCCGGCGTGCCTCGGTCGGAGATGAAACCAGTGTCCCCCAACCGGCGTTTTGCTTCACTGTCCCTTACTCTCGGAGCACTTGCATGCACCGGCTTCTCAGCACCGCCCTGTTCGCGATCGCACTTTCCCCGCTGGCAGCGTCCGCCCAACAGGTCGCGCAGGTCAACACTGATAGTGCCGGCGTCGCCATCCTCGGCTACGACCCAGTGGCGTATTTTACCGATGCCAAGGCGATTGCCGGCAAGCCGGAGTACACCGCCCGGCACGACGGTGCAACGTGGCGATTTGCCTCGGCGGAGCACCGTGATGCCTTCGCGGCGGACCCGGTCCGATATGCTCCGCAGTATGGCGGATACTGTGCGTACGGGGTGGCGGGCAACTACAAGGTGAAGATCGACCCCGAGGCATGGCGCGTCGAGGACGGCAAGCTCTACCTCAACTACGACCTCGGGGTGCAGCGTCGCTGGTACTCCGACATCCCCGGTTACATCGCCCGCGCGACGCAAAACTGGCCCGGATTGCGTGACGGACCGCGCAAGGATTGATCGGCTTCATGGCACCCGCCACACCAACCTTCGGATCTCCGCCTCGGCGTGGCCGCGAGTCTGGTCGGTGTCCTGCATAACACCGATTGCGGTGATTGCGGGTGGGTCGCGGTGCCAGATCCGGCGATAATCCGCGAACGGTTCCACAGTATGGTCTTGCCACGTCGAGCGCGAAGCTGCGCCATCCATCCGCACCACGTGCATCCGGCTGCTCACATGACTGCGTCGTGCGAACCCAGCGGGCTCGTCATTGCCATGAGTGTAGAAGATCACGCGACCGGACCCGCCGAACAGTCCGCCCGGCTTGCCGAACACCACGAAGACCCGGATCGGTGAGTCGTCGAGCTTGCGGTCCCGCATGTCAGCCTGCCCGGGCGCAGCAATGATGCGCCACGTCCATTCGAGTTTTCCGGCCGATTCCGGCAACGGAGCATCGAACTCACGGTAGAACCAAGCGGCGCGGCCTGCCCCGGCGATCGCAAAGGCAGCCTGCCCGTCGGCAAACCGAATCGAGGCCTCGGGCGGGGTCTGCCCCCGTACCTCCCGGATCTGCCACCCGGCGGGAATGCCCGAAGCGAGCGGCGGACGGTCGAGCCGCAGGATGTCGAGGGGTGGAGCGAAGGTGAGCCAAGCGAGCGCGGCAATCAGCATAGTCGGCATCGGGGCATCCCGTGGGGAGGCGGCGGGGGAAGCATCATCGCTGTTGGGCAGCTGCTAGGGGAACGCCTGCCAGCCGTCACCGGATTCATCCGGAACTGGCGACTAGCTCCCGCAACTCGGGGCACCGATTTAACGACGAAAGAGGCTGCGGCGACCGCGGCGTCATGGGGGCCTGCGCGCCACTACCGTCATCAGGCCCCAAAACCAGGTGATGCGGTATCGGTCGAGGGATATTGGCACGCAGCCGGCGTCGATGACGTGTCGCCGGACCTCGGCCATTCCCAGGGTGCGATGATGGGCAGGATCCGTCACCCTGAGAACCCGATCTAGCAGTCGGCAGGTGAGATAGTCGTGACACCAGTCGGTCACGACGAGGTAACCGCCGGGCCGGAGCATTCGGGCCAGTTCCCGAAATCCCCGAGCGGGGTCAGCCCAGTAATGGAGTGAACTCGACGAGACGACGACGTCAAAACTCGCAGTGCCAAATGGCAGGAAGACCGCATCGCCAGCCACCAGCAACGCGCCGCGCCCAAGGCGATTGCGGGCGACGGCAAGCATCCCCCGCGAGAAGTCGGCACCAAACAAGTGGGCGGTGGGGTGCTTCTCGCGGAGGCGATCCAGCAGCATCCCGGTCCCTGCGCCCACATCAAGCACCACATCGGGCGTGCCCGGAGGAAAACGCGCGAGCGTTTCGGCCATGCTGCGCGCGATATACTGCGGCCAGCGCCTGTCATACGTTTCGGCGAGCCCGTCGTAGTGCGCCCGCGCCCACCGACTCGCTGGTTTCATCACCGTGCTCCGGCGCTATACGGTGACGGGCGCTTCCGGATATCCGTACACTGCACCGACCACCGCGCCGAAGACCATATGCCCCATCAGGCTTCCGAGGGCCGGCGTCATTGCGCCCATGAACATCGGCTTGCCCATCATCGGCAGCACCACCACCATGGCGACGACCCACGGAGCGATCCCGAACAGGGCACCGCGCAACACTGGGGGTCCCGGAATCGACGGTGCCACCGTCGCGTAGATTACCGCGAGGATGATGCCGATCATGAAGTGCGCAATCCAACCCAGCATCATGTTGCCGCCCATCGCCATCGCCAGCATTTCGGCGGGATTCGATTTCGGCATGCCGATCATCGGTGCGACATACAGCCCGACCACGGTCATCACGATCGTGCCGATCAGGCCGGCCATGATGGCCTTACCCCAGTTGCGTGTCATGACGTCTCCCCTTCGTTGGTGAACCGACGCGGACGGGCGTTCACTCATCCGGTACAAACACCTGCATCGCGGCCAGCAAGCGGGCATGCTCAACTCGGCTACCCTGCTCCTCGGCGCGTTCGAGGAGGCGATCAAAATCGACGTCATCGAGCGCGGGAAGTCGCTCACAAGACGCGGCGAGAGCGCGCCAGAGGGACCGCTTGCCATCAATCCCCATGGTGAGCACCTCAAGCGACTCCAGCACGCGCAAAGCCCCACCGGCGGGATCGTCAATGGCAAGCTTGAACTCGGTAAGCTTGCTCGCCATCCACGCGCCGGCCTTTCGAGTGCGGCTCACCGTAACGCCGAGGCGTTCCATGATCGCCTCGAGTTCCGCCTGATCCTGCTCCACGTTGTGGCGGATGTCGGTGTAAAAGTGCTCCTCGGGGGTACCGTCGTGGGCCGACTCGAGGTACTCCAGGATCTCGATGGCCGCGACCGATCCGGCGAGGTGGTCGTTCAGGTATGTCGCGATATGAGAGTTCGACATGTTGTCATGCAGCTCCCGCTTTCAGGCGATGGCGGTGCACCTACCAGGTGCAACTAGAGGTACGGGATGGCGACGCATCGTGACTGTCCGCCCGCACACTCAACGACGGTCGCGACCCCGCGGATCCGGTCCGGGCTTGGTGACGTGGCTGAATTTCAGGCCAGCCACCAGCACAATTCCCCCGATGGCATTACCCACTGTCGCGATCACGAGGAAGGTCAGGAAATCCTGAACACTGACCCCCCCGGCGAAGACACCCATGAGCACCTCGACGCTCCCGGCAATGGAGTGGTGCAGGTGCAGGAAGGAGATCGAGCCCGCCACGAACAAGATGATAAAGATCTGGCCGACCGTGTCCCGCGCCGCAGTGACGAGCCAGGACACCAGGCCCATCATCCACCCGGCTGCGATCGCACTTCCGAGGGTCACGAGATAGCTGTGGTCCGTAAGACCGCGACTCATCCGCCCGACGTCTGCCGCGGTGAAGAGTCCCAACCCTAGACCCAGGGGCGCTGCAAGTGCGGCGAAGACCACCGCTCCGGCGATGTTGCCGCAGTACACGAGGCCCCACAGGCGCGCCACCCGGCGGACCGAGGTCTGCCCCGAGAGCAGCGGCAAAACGGCAAGGGTGGTGTGCTCGGTGAAGAGCTCGGATCGGCCGAGGATCACGATCATGAATCCGATCGAGTAGACCAGCGCAGTGACCAACCGCACGCCGAGTGATTCTACCGGGCTCACGGCCATGACGGTTACCACCATCAGCGGGCCGAAGCCGATGTCGAGTCCGGCGCTTAGCGCCGAGAGGAGAAGGCCGGCGGTGGGGCGCCGGAGCTGTTCCGCGCCGACCTCGATCTCCTGGCGGAGAATTGTCTGCGCCGGCTTGGTGGCCTCGCCCCCATCGGCCGGGTTCGACTCGTCGGCCGGCTTGCGGGGTTCAGCCACCGCGGTGTCGCCTACGCGACCGAGTCACCAAGCGAGCGCAACGAACCGTCGTCGGCGTACACCGACAGCGCCCAGACCGCGAGGATCACCAGTCCGGCTGCCACATAGAAGGATCGGGCAGCCCCCGTCCAGCCCATCATGAGCGGTACCAGAATCAGCGACACACCCACGATGAGTTCGATGACGCCGTGGATCGACAGTGCCACGAAGCCTGAGCCGCCCGGGAACCGGGTGGCCAAAGTGAGCGCGAGGTGGATTACGGCGAGGCCGTACGAGAGCGTCGCGGCGAGACCGGATAGGCCCAGCAGCGACGGAGCGAGCGCAAATGCGGCGACGGTGGCGAAGTCGAGCATGCGATGCACGCGCGGGGCCAGGACACGCATCGAAACTCCGAGTAAAGAGGGATTGGAACGGGTTGAGTGTAAGGGCAGACGCGCATTTCGGCTAGCCGATGTCGGTCACGACCGCCGGGTGGATGGAGTAACCTGGAAGGCGAAACAGTCGGGTCGGTGGTAATGCCCAGATACATCCAAGGTGAGCTGGCCCTCCCGCACCTGGCGGAGCGGGAGCTCGGCAACCAGCAGCGCCGGGCGGTTCCAGACGGGCTCGACAATATAGGCCCCATCGGGCCCGATGATCGCGCTTCCACCGCGGAGCACCCACGAGTTGTCGTCGCGGACCGCGTCGGTGCGGTCGAGTTCCGGTGGCAACGAACCAGCCCGCATCAGCCCAGCCGCCACCAACACGAAACAGCGTCCCTCGAAGGCGTAATGCCGGCTCGCCACCTGATGCATCTCGTGGGCCGTGGGCCACACCGCCACGTGGACATCCTCACCCGACTCGTGAAGCGCATGGCGGGCGAGTGGCATCCAGTGTTCCCAGCACACCAGCCCGCCCACTCGCACACCAGCAGAATCGACCGCCCGCAGCCCCTGCGTGTCCCCCGGACCCCACACCAGGCGCTCGGTGAATGTCGGCACGAGTTTTCGGTGGTGGTTCAGCAGCCCGCCGTCGGGGCCGTAGGTGAGGAGGCTGTTGTATAGGGTACCGCGTCCCGGCCCGCTGGCGACGCGCTCGACCACCCCGATGACGATCGTCACCTGGTGGGCTGCTGCGATGCGTGCCAGCGCCGCGCCGTCGTCTCCCGCGACATCGACGCTTTCATCCGCCAGCCGTCCAAAAACCTCCTTCGTCGGCGCATGGTCCCAGAGCGCCGCGCCGGGACAATGATCCAGCCACGCGGGATACCCGGGCAGCCATGTTTCACCGAACACGACGATCGTGCAGCCTGCAGCGGCTGCCGCTGCGACATGGCGGTCGACTTCGGCCAACGCTGCGTCCAGCGACGTCGGCACTTCGGCCTGTACCACGGCGACCCGGACAGTAGCGTTGCCGGGACGACTCACGATGCGCCCGTGCCTGATTCGGGCGACCGCATGACCGCAAGTTCGATACGGCGATCCGGCACCAACCAGATGAGCGCCACGACTACATAGATCACGCCGGCAATCGCCGGCTCAAGCAACGCCAGCGGAATCGCGGCGAGATAAAGCAGTGGCGAGATCATTCCCTTCCGGTCATCGCTGAGTGCGCTGTGCAGGACCGATTCGGGACCCTCGAGCGCGAGGATCGCCCTCTGCAGAACCATGTAGGCGATCGCTGCCATCAGCAGGTTTACGCCGTACAAAGCGGTTGGCACCGGGGCGAAGTGGTTCTCCCCCATCCAGCCCGTGGTGAAGGGGATCAGCGAGAGCCAGAACAGCAGGTGCAGGTTGGCCCACAGGACCGAGCCACTGACCCGCTGGGCCGCGTGCAACAGGTGGTGGTGATTGTTCCAGTAGATCCCGAGGTAGACGAAACTCAGCACGTACCCGAGGAACACAGGGATCAGAGGGGTGAGGGCACCGAATTCTGCACCGTGCGGCACCTTCATTTCCAGCACCATGATGGTGATGATGATGGCGAGAACACCGTCACTGAACGCCTCGAGGCGGGTGGTGCTCACGAAATTACTCCTGATGCTTGGAACCTGATCGGTCGCGGCGGGAATCTGCGCCTGTGTTAGAGTCGGCGCGAGTCGTACGCCCACTGGAGCAGGGCCTGGCGCTGCCGCGGTCGGCACTCTACGTCGCCGGGGTCGCAGGCATGCTGCAGTTGCGCGACGTGCCGCCGCATCGCTCTCCATCGGCCAACCTGCCGCAGGTCATCGGGACCCCGGCGCCCCATGTAGTACCGGCAGTACCACTGAAACCATCCCCGCGGGTCCTCCTCGTGGATCCATCCCTTTCGGCGCCATTCGGCAAGCGGCTGGGACGCAAGCACGCCAAAGCAATTGAGTTCAGGATCGTGCCGGTCAGGGCAGAGTCGGGCGTGGGCAAACCAACTCGCCGGGAACTCGTCACGACAGTCGGTCATGTATCTCCCCCCGAACACCCCAAGCCGCAGCATCGCCGACGGAGTGAGGTCCGGCGTGAACCCGTCCGCAAATGCTCGGCCGATCGGCGCCACCCGATCGTACCCATAGTGCGGTTGCATCGTGTCCGACACGTCGACCCAGGGCATCAGATATTCACGGTCGCCAACGGGACCTCCACGGCGGTTCTGGGCTGTGGATGATAACCAGCGGGCGCTGTACTGACCACGAGGGAACCGATGCGTTGGGTCGGACGTATCTCTGCATTGTGGCGGGTCGGCCAATGGGCGGCTGCCCGCAACCAATGCGATCCTGCACCCGGTGTGCGACTCGCCGCTGCCCACCCGTCAACCACGGCACATGCCCATGACCCAGTCCGCGATCCTGACGAGTCCTCCGTTGGGCCAGTCCGCACCGCTCGCGGTCTGGTTCCGCGAGGTGCGGGCGTGGTCGACGGCGCTGGCCGAGCCCCTCGAGGTCGAGGACTGCGTGGTGAGCTCAATGCCCGACGTGAGCCCCACCAAGTGGCATCTCGCACATACTAGCTGGTTCTTCGAGACATTCGTCCTCGCCCCGCACTCACCGGCGTACCGCTCACCCGACCCGCGCTACGCCTTTTTGTTCAACTCGTACTACGTGCAGGCCGGCGAGCGGCACTGCCGCGCTCAGCGGGGCCTCGTCACCCGGCCGACATTGGCGCAAGTGCTCGAGTACCGTCGCCATGTCGATGAGGCGGTGCTGGATCTCCTCGAATCCATTGGCGACGATCCGATCCATCCTGCGTCGGCACTCATCGAACTCGGTACCCACCACGAGCAGCAGCACCAGGAGCTGATGTTGACCGACATCAAGCACGTGCTCTGGATGAATCCGTTGCGCCCCGCGTATCGTGAAGCCGGCGCTCTGCCGTCGGCCAAGGTGACGCCGCTCACGTGGGTCGATATTCCGGAGGGCGTCCATGAAATCGGTTATGCGGGCGACGGTTTCGCGTTCGACAGCGAGTCACCGCGGCACCGCGTGTACCTCCAGCCGGCGCGCATCGCGTCGCGACTCGTGACCAACGCCGAGTACCAGGCGTTTGTCGATGATGGCGGGTATAGCCGTGCAGAGCTTTGGCTGTCCGCAGGATTCGCAACGGTCCAGGCGGAGGGCTGGACGGCTCCGCTCTACTGGGACACAAAGCATGGACAGCGCATCGAGTTCACCCTCGGCGGGGAGCGCCCCTTGGCTGGTGCAATGCCGGTGGTCCACGTGAGTTATTACGAGGCCGACGCATACTCGCGGTGGGCCGGTGCATCTCTTCCCACCGAGGCCGAGTGGGAGGTGGCAGCTGCCGACAGTCCGGTCGCGGGAACCTTCGCCGAGTCGCGCGTTGGGCATCCCCGCCCCGCCCCGAATTCAGCCGGCGCATCGCAGTGGTATGGCGACGCCTGGCAGTGGACAGGCAGCCCCTACGTGGGGTATCCCGGGTACCGCGCCGCCACCGGAGCGCTCGGTGAGTACAACGGCAAGTGGATGGCGGACCAATGGATTCTTCGCGGCGCCTATGTGGCCACGCCGCAATCGCATGCACGACTCACCTACCGCAATTTCTTCCCGTCGCCAACCCGTTGGCAGTTCGCCGGCATACGCCTCGCGGAGCGCGCGTGACGGCGCCGGTCGAGGCTCCGCGCACCCGCACAACGATCGCTGTCGACCCGGTGCCACGCAGCATGCGCGAGGAGGTGCTCGACGGCCTTCGCGGCGCTCCAAAACGGCTCAGTCCGAAGTACTTCTACGACAGCGCTGGTGCGCGCCTGTTTGAACAGATCACCACACTTGACTCCTATTACCCAACTCGCACCGAGCTGGCGATTCTTCGGAACGCCGCAGGAGAAATCGCCCAACGGGCCGGCCCGAGAGTGGCGCTGATCGAATACGGCAGCGGCGCCGGTACAAAGGTCCGGTTGTTGCTCGATGCCCTCGATGAACCGATCGCGTACATTCCGATCGACATCGCTGGCGAACAGCTACGGCAGGTGGCGCTCGCACTGCGAGACGACTACCCGGAAGTCGCGATTCATCCGGTTCGGGCCGATTATACCCGCGCACTTGACCTTCCCAAAATGGATGGTGAGAGTCGTCACGTGGCATTCTTTCCAGGTTCCACAATCGGCAACTTCGAGCCGTCCGCCGCTGCGTCGTTCCTCAGGGCGGTGCGGGACACCGTGGGCGATGACGGTGCGATGATCCTCGGCGTCGACCGTGTGAAGGATGCCGGCACGCTGGAGGCGGCCTACAACGATCCCGAGGGAATCACGGCGCAGTTCAATCTCAACCTTCTCGCTCGCCTGAACCGTGAACTCGATGCGACGTTCAAGCTCGATCA
>JBDSMU010000156.1:0-5661 GCA_039915685.1 Gemmatimonadales bacterium
TCTCGGGGGCCTGCAGTACCCGTGAGGGCGACTGCGCGGTGGACACGGTCAAGAATGCTCCGGCCTGGGATAGCTGAAGGGACATTCGCCCTCCAGCACGCTTCAGTGATAGCAAGAGGTTTGCCACATGCCTCGCCCGAGCGCCGGTCTGGATAGTTGACAGGGCATTTTGCATTCCGCCCGCCCCCTTCCGATCGCGATCGTGGCTCGCAAGGTTCCACCCATGACCGACGACCAGCTCTCGACCCTCCTCAGCGAGGACCGCCGTTTCCCGCCCCCGGCAGCCTTTGCCCGGGACGCCAATGCCCAGCCCGCCCTGTACGCCGCGGGCACGGCCGATCCCCTGGCTTTCTGGGCCGACCAGGCGCGCTCCCTCGACTGGTACACGCCCTGGGACACGGTATTGGAGTGGGATCTCCCGCACGCGAAGTGGTTCACCGGCGGGACACTCAACGCCTCGGTCAACTGCGTCGATCGGCACCTGGGTGGCCCCCGCCGCGACAAGCCGGCACTGGTGTGGGAGGGTGAGCCGGGCGACCAGCGGGTCCTCACCTACCTCCAGCTCCATCACGAGGTGTCGCGCGCGGCCAACGCCCTCAGGTCGCTGGGGGTGGGGCGCGGCGACCGCGTGGCGATTTACCTGCCGATGGTCCCCGAGGCTGCCATCGCGATGCTGGCCTGTGCCCGGATCGGCGCGGTGCACTCGGTGGTGTTCGGAGGCTTCTCGGCGGAATCGCTCCGGGACCGGATCAACGACGCCGAGGCCACCTGCCTGATCACGGCCGACGGAGGATTCCGGCGTGGGCAGGTGGTGCCGCTCAAGCAGTTCGCCGATGACGCGGTGGCGGGGTGTCCCTCGATCCGTCATTGCCTGGTGGTGCGGCGCGGCGGGATGGCCGAAGGCGCGGGCAAGTGCCAGATGGTGCAGGGTCGCGACGTGTGGTGGCACGATGCGCTCGATGGCCAGCCGGATGAATGCGAGCCCGAGAGGATGGACGCCGAGGACCTGCTTTACATCCTCTACACGTCGGGGACCACGGGTAAGCCGAAGGGGATCGTCCATACCACGGGCGGATACCTGGTGCAGGCCGCAGCGACAACGCGGTATGTGTTCGACCTCAAGGACGACGATGTCTTCTGGTGCACCGCCGACATCGGATGGGTAACCGGGCATTCGTACGTGGTCTACGGTCCCCTCGCAAACGGTGCCACGGTGCTGATGTATGAAGGGGCGCCGGACTGGCCCGAGCGCGACCGATTCTGGTCGATCGTTGCTCGGCACCGAGTGACGGTGTTCTACACCGCGCCCACTGCGATCCGCGCGTTCATGAAGTGGGGAGCGCAGCATCCCGGTGCACACGACCTCCGCACGCTCCGGCTCCTGGGCAGCGTGGGCGAGCCGATCAATCCCGAGGCATGGATGTGGTACCACGAGCATATCGGCGGGCGGCGCTGCCCGATCGTCGACACCTGGTGGCAGACCGAAACCGGCGGGATCATGATCACGCCATTGCCGGGAGTGGTGGAAACCAAGCCCGGATCAGCCACGATCCCCTTCCCCGGAATCGACGCGGAACTGGTCGATGCAACGGGAACGGTCGTTGAGGGTCCGGGTGGCGGCTTCCTGACCATCACCCGACCGTGGCCCGGCATGCTGCGCACCATCTATGGGGACGATGAGCGCTACCGCGAGACCTACTGGAGCCGGTTCCCCGGGCGCTATTTCGCCGGCGACGGCGCCAAGCGCGACGACGATGGGTACTGGTGGATACTCGGTCGGGTGGACGACGTGCT
This sequence comes from Gemmatimonadales bacterium, assembly GCA_039915685.1. Classification (GTDB taxonomy): domain Bacteria; phylum Gemmatimonadota; class Gemmatimonadetes; order Gemmatimonadales; family GWC2-71-9; genus Palsa-1233. The sequence goes on from JBDSMU010000156.1 coordinate 1,795, forward strand.
GAACGTGGCGGGGCATCGGATCGGCACGATGGAAGTGGAGAGTGCGCTGGTCGATCATCCGTCGGTCGCGGAAGCGGCGGTGGTGGGGCGGGAGCACGAGATCAAGGGACATGCGATCGCGGCGTTCGTAACCCTTCGCGACGGCCATGCGGCGACGCCGGCATTGCTCGAGGAGCTGCGCCAGCACGTCGCGCAGAAGATCGGCGCGATCGCCCGGCCCGACGACGTCCACTACGCCGCCGACCTGCCGAAAACGCGCTCGGGAAAGATCATGCGCCGCCTGCTGCGGGACATCGCCGACGGACGAGCGCTTGGCGACACCACGACCCTGGCCGACCCGGCTGTCGTGGCGCGATTGCGGGATGAATACGAGGCGGGCGAAGGGTAACCTTCGCCCGCCCCCACAGGTGCCGCACTCGTGCGGCACCCCGCCTTGGCCGGAACGTGATCGGATGACGTCCAACGTCAGGCATCCCCGCCCCCACAGGTGCCGCACTCGTGCGGCACCCGGCCTTGGCCGGAACGTGATTTGACAAAACCCGTTGCGCATTCCCATTTCCGCGTGAACGCGGGGACGTTGCGCATTCCCATTCCGCATGAATGCGGGTGCCGCACAAGTGCGGCACGTGTGGGGGATCATCGTGTGATGGCCGGCGTTGGTGTCAGACCTGAATCTGCGCGCCCAGCTCGATCACCCGATTCGGCGGCAACCCGAAATACGCGGTCGCGCTTTGCGCATTCTTCGTCATCAGCGCAAAGAGTCGCGAGCGCCACGCTGACATCTGTTCACCGGTGCGTGGGTTGTCTGCCCCGCGCGGCGTCACGACCAGCGTCTCCCGCCCCAGATAGAATGACACATCCTGCATCCGGAGCTTGCGGCGGGTGGTGTCGCCGGGCTCCCGGAGATTCTCGCCCACCGCCAGCAGCAGAGCCGGGACGTCGGGACTCTCGGTGAAGCCGTACGTCGCAATCACCTGATAGAACCCCTCCCCCTTCGCCTCGACCGTGACCCGTTCCGCCTCGGGGATGGTCGGAATCTCGGCCCCTTGCACCGTCACCATGATCACCCGCTCGTGCAGCACCTTGTTGTGCTTGAGGTGATGCAACAACACCGGTGACGCGACGTTCGGGATCGACGTCATGAAGACCGCCGTACCGGCCACCCGTTGCACCTTTTTCTTGCCGATGTCGGGGACGAACAAGTCAAGCGGCAGCGACGACTCACGCAGGATCGCGGTGATCTGCCGACGGCCCTTCTTCCACGTGCTCATCAGCAGGTACACGCACGTGGCCACGGCGATCGTGAACCACCCCCCGTCCGCGACCTTGAGCAGGTTGGCACCCAGGAAGGCCGCGTCGACCACGCCGAAGACAGTGGTGATCGCGATGACGCGCCACATCGGCCAATTCCATAGGCGACGCATCACGATCGCAAAGAGCAGGGTGGTGGTGAGCATCGCACCGGTGACCGCCACGCCGTACGTCGCGGCGAGCTTGGTCGACGAGGGCAGCGCGACGACCAACCCGATGCACCCGGCCCAGAGCGCCCAGTTGATCCCGGGCATGTAGATCTGTCCCTTTTCCGAGACCGACGTGTGGATGATCCGCATCCGCGGGACCATGCCCAGCTGGATCGCCTGCTGGGTGAGCGAGAATCCCCCCGAGATCAGCGCCTGCGACGCCACCACGGCGGCCGCGGTCGCAATCACAATCATCGGGTAAAGGCCCCACGCGGGGACCAACCCGAAGAACGGATTGAACGTCTCACCGAGCAGCGCGTCGGGGTGGTCAAGGAGCCACGCGCCCTGCCCGAAGTAATTCAGCACCAGCGCGGGGAGAACGACGGCGAACCACGCCAGGCGGATCGGCCGCGGCCCGAAGTGACCCATGTCGGCATAAAGTGCCTCGCCACCAGTGATTACCAGCACCACCGCGGCGAGCACGGCGAAGCCATGCCAGCCCTCGCGGAGGAAGAACTGCACGGCGTACCATGGGTTGATGGCGTGGAGCACCTCGGGCTGCATCGCGATGCCGCGGATGCCGAGCAAGGCGATACAGATAAACCAGAGCGTGGTCATCGGCCCGAAAATTTTGCCTATCCCGGCGGTGCCGCGACTCTGCACCGCGAAGAGCGCGGTGATGATCGCCACCGCAAGCGGCATGATCCACGGCTTGAAGATCGGGGTCGCCACCTCGAGTCCTTCGACGGCGCCGAGCACCGAGATCGCCGGCGTGATGATGCCGTCGCCGTAGAGCAGCGCTGCACCAAAGATCCCGATCATCAGGATCAGCCCGCGGCCTCGCTTCTGCCCCCCCGGGCGCACCAGCGCGAGGAGGGCGAGGATCCCGCCTTCGCCCCGATTGTGGGCCCGCATCACGAGGCCGATGTACTTGAACGAGACGACGAAGTTGAGCGACCAGAAGACCAGTGACAGGATGCCAAGAACGTTGTCGTGCGTCAGGTCGACCGCGTGAGGTCCGTGGAACGCTTCTTTGAGCGCGTAGAGCGGCGACGTGCCGATGTCGCCATACACAACTCCCAGTGCGGCCAGGGCGAGGCCACCAACGGCCTTGTCCGCATGCCCACCATGGTCTTCGCTCACGGAAGCGGCGCGGGGGCCTGCTGGGTGGCTGCTGCCTTCGCCGCGATCAGCGAGTCGACCAGCCGGACCATGCCATCGGCGCTCAGCGCGGTGTACAACCTTCCCTCGATGCGGAAGGTTGGCGTTTGCGGCACGCCGACCCGCACCCCTTCATCGTACGATGCCTGGATGCGGCCGGCGTGCTTCGCCGACTGCATGCAGGTCATCCACGCGCCCTGATCGAGCCCGGCGTCGCGGATGATCGATTCCATCACCGGCAGCGCGTCGGACTGGAACGCCCAATCGTTCTGCCGCGCGTAGATCCGGTGCTCAACGTCCCAGAACTTCCCCTGATCGTCGGCGCACGCGGCGGTGTGCGCGGCGATGCGGGCGTGCCGATGAATTCCGTCGAGGGGGAAGTCGCGGTAACGGAAGCGCACCTTGCCCGCATCGATCAACCGCACCTTGATGTCCGGGAACTGCACCGTCGCGAAGGCGCCGCAGCCGGGGCACTGGTAGTCGGCGTATTCGGTGATCTCGATCGGCGCATCGGGCGAGCCGAGGAGGTAGCCCTGGAATCCGGCCGTGTCGGCGGTGGTGACAATCGGGTTGGCCGGGATGCTGACGTTCGACTTCGTCATGCGCAGGCCGATGAACGCCGCGCCGGCGAGGATGATCACGCCGATCGCGATCAGGAAGGGCTTCTGGGTCTGCGCCATGGTGCCTCTGTCGGCGCGTCCGTCCCGAGCGCGGGCCCGCTGGGGCTGGGAAACGGACGCGCAGCCTGGGATTGAGCCGCGCTCGCGCCACCCGTGCCGATGGGCAGCGCCGCCGCACAATCTAGGCGAAAACACCCGGATTTGCCGCACGGTGAACGATTTTGGTATATTGTGCGTATAGAGAGGCAGATGACATGGGGCAGAGCGCCCCGCACACGTTCAAGGAAGGTAAATGTCCAGGAAGAAGGCGGCGCCCCGCACCCCATCCATGCCCACGGCATTCGATCAGGCTCGGGACGAGCTGTTCAGCCACATCCTTCGCTGCGGCGTGCTCGAAGCGGCGCCCGAGCACCAGAAGGAGTGGATCGACGACACCATGCAGTATCTCGGCGATCGCTACAACAATCTCACGGCCGAAGAGCTTGCGCAGGTGCGCACTCTCGGGGAGCGTTTCTGCCAGCCAGTCGTGAAGCATCCGGAGAACGCGGCTGACACCGATGCAGCCAACGACGAGATCGGTGAGCCGGAGCCCGAGTCGGAGCCGGCCGAGGTTCCTGCCTGATCCG
>JBDSMU010000171.1:0-3221 GCA_039915685.1 Gemmatimonadales bacterium
GTGAGCGGGGAACATCGCGGTCGGCGTAGGTCTCACCGTTCACAGCGAAGTCGAGCACTTCTCCCGCGAAACGTGGGCGTCCTGCCACCTCGGGGGCCACCCGGGCACGGGTGTACTCGGCCCTTGAGAGCGCGGGCCGGAGCAAACTGGGGGTCGTGGCCGCCACAATGGCGAAGCCAGTGCCTATCACCACCACGGCGGCCAGGGCGCCCGGACGTTCAGGGGTCAGCAACGCGCGACGACGTGAGGCGACCATCCAGCCCAGCACCCCGCCGATGGTATTGGCGAGCACGTCACCCAGCGAGGCGTCTCGACCGATGATCGCGGACGCCTGGAGCAACTCTACCCCGACGGTGAGTGCGACAATCAGGAGAATGGCGGCGGCTTTCCGCACGCGTGCGATCCCGAGGACGAATCCGAGGGGAACGAAGAGGGCGATGTTCTGGATCAGATCCGCAGTGCCGATACTGCCACATGCGACACACCACCAAGGGGTTCGCGCAGCGGCAGCCGCAGCCTCCGGCGCCGCGGGAAGCGTCATCGCACCGATGAGGACGATTGCTCCCATGACAGCGCCGAGTCGAAGAAGTACTTCTGGCTTCATCTTGCGAGCGCCCAACGGCCTCTCCCGCGTCTTGGGGTATGTATTGTCAACTTTTTTAACGCCATGACGCCCGAAATGCCAACATCAAGAATTCTTCAAGAAGAGCTAAGATATTTACATTCAATAACTTGACCTGATAAAAAGCAAACCGCTTAACACGGCCCACAAATTGCCTTATCCTTGAACAGCAACGGTGCAACCACGGCCGTTGCTCGCTGCCCAGAGCACTTCCGCGAGAAATCCGGATTCGCAGAGTCAGGGAGCTACCGCGTCATCCTGTTGTGACGCCACGCCTGCCCAGCCGCCAGCGCATGGCTCCCGGACCATTCCGGGAATCTCATCGCCAGCCTCACCCGGTTGGCGGATGCCGCTGGGGTCAACACCGTGACGTACACCTTCAAGCTTGCCCGTCGCCTCGCGTCGAATCACCGGCTCGCCCTGCTCGTTCTCCTTGCTACCCTCGGCGCTTGCGGGGGCAGTTCCCCCACCGGCTCCGATTCCACCCCGCCGCCCGTCACGGCCACATCGGGTTGGCTCACTGTTCAGCTCGCGACCCCCAACGCTGACGACGGTGCGGTGCAGTTCGCCGTTTCCGGACCAGGCGTCGACAGCATTCGCACCGTCTCCCCCTATACCGGGCACGCACTGGTTGCGGTTAGCGGGTCTGGTCACCTCGTGATCACCGGCTCAATCGCTAGCGGCGCAGTCGCGCGTGTGTGGGTTCGCGACGTCTCGAAAGCTGCCCAGGTCACGGCGTCGGTACGGGCTGCCGCTGCGCGGAATACTTACGGGCTTCAGGACGTCAGTGGGTATCGGGCGCTGGTGGTTCGCTGAGGTCGTCATCGAATCTTGAGGTCGGCGACAACCGGGCGATGGTCCGAGCCGAGGTCTGGACCTACTCGTGCTCGGGTCACCCACACGGTCGGCGCAGCGAGGATATGGTCGATACGCACGCCCCACCACTTCGCGGTGAACGTGTGCCCGAGCCCGATGCCCGCATGGTCGAATGCATTCGACAAATCCGACCAATCGGCTCGATAGATCGAACTCTCCACGGTCAGGTTGAAGTCGCCAGCGACCACATCCACCTTGCCCTGGGATCGAATCCAGTGTCGAATCGCAGCGGATTCCCGACTTCTCACTGCCGTTTGGCTGTCGACCGCAGACTTGGCTCGCAGGGCTGACCGGACTCCCAGAAATTGCTCTAGTGCGTCGCGGGGTGTCTCCAAATGGACTGCGGCGATGGAAAGGGTTTCTGCACCGGCCGCGACGTCGACAATCAGCGCCGCGTCGTTGCCATCGGGTCTCCAGACGCCCAATCCGGGGTGGGTGCGGACGCGAATGATCGGCAATCGCGACAGGACGCAGATCTCCCCGTGTGCCCGCATTTCGTACGCGCCCTTGGGTGCATCCGCCGATTGCGCGGGGCATTCTACCACCACGGCGATGTCGACGCCGAGTGAACTCATTGCATCCATCAGTTGCGTGACCGCGTCAGGTCGCCCGGCGGCGTTCAGCGCGAGCACACGCACGTCGCGTTCAGGACCACGGATCATCCGCGCGGGCCCCAAACGCGCACCGAGCACTCCATACATTGCAATGCCGAGAGCAAGCGTCATGGGAACGACAGCGTGACGAGGTGAGCGGGCAAACGGCGGGATCGTCAGCGTCAATGCGAGCAACCAAGGCCACCGCGGCCCCAGCAACACCGGCAACATGAACCACCAGCGATCCCCGCCGACCCTGATCACGACCGAAACAGCAGTGAGGAGCAGAACCGCATGCCACGCGGTCGCTGGGCGCGTGAGATGATCTCTCCAGCGCATCACTCGCGAAACCGACGGACCGGCCACCACATAAGGCCCACCAAGAATCCTCCGCCCCAGGTGAGATGGATCGTGATGAAGATGAGCGGCAGCACGGGAAGCATTCGCCAGGACGAGCGAGCGGCGGTGATTATGCTTGCGACCAGATTCGTCGCTGCATACAATAGAACGTGAATTCCGCCGATCCACCCGAGCCACGCGAGGGACACGGGTGTCACGACGAGCGCTAGCACGAACGCGGGGGCCACTAGCTGTCGCAACCTGAGCGAGTGCGGGTGGTCCATCAGGGTACGGACCTTCCAGAAACCGTACCGACCATATTGGCGGGCGAGCTTGGTGAGTGACGCGCGCACGAAGTAAGTCGACCGGATGGTCGGGGAGAGGTAGACACCGTGCCCCAGTTGGCGCAGCCGCACGTTCATCTCGTAATCTTCGTTGACCGCGAGGTCGGTGCGCATGCCACCCAGCGCGCGCAGCGTCTCGACCCTCCACGCGCCCAGGTACACGGTATCCACCCAACCCGGCTCCGTGGCGTTGCGGTACTTGGCATCACCGGCAGCGAAGGGCGACGACACGGCTGCGGCGATTGCCTCGGCGACGGCGCCCGAACCGGCTGCCCGCTGTACGCCACCGACATTTCCCGCCCCCGTCGCCTCGAGAAGTCGAATGCTCTCCGCGACATAGTCGGGGGCGTAGCGCGAATGGGCGTCCATTCGAACGAGGTACCGCCCTCGCGCCTCACGGATCCCGATGTTGAACGCCGCGGCCTGAAGTCTGTCAGGGTTTGGCAG
>JBDSMU010000187.1:0-19420 GCA_039915685.1 Gemmatimonadales bacterium
CGGCGCATCAAGTCGCCAGCACGTCCGACGTGGTCGCGCTACGGGATCGGATCGTCGCCGAGGCGACCGAATGCATGGCAGCGGGTGAAGTCGAACAGGCAATCACGGTGTTGCAGCGGTTGGAGGCGGCGACCATCGACATCGACACCCTGGATCGAACCGACCCATTCCTGGCTGCCATCGCGGGCAACCGTACCGTCATCGCGAGCTGCGATCCAACTCGCGTGCCTGGGTCGGACGAGGTGGTCGTGATCTACGGCAACTATCCCCACGCGTACGCCAATATCGTCTCAAACAATCCGATCAAGCGCCACGTTGCGGATTTCTGGCGCTTCCGGCACGACCGCGTCGAATCCGATCCTCGCTGGGACGGGGTGGAACAGGTCTTCGTGATCAATCTCGACGATCGACTCGACCGCCTTGACGCGGTGCTTCGCGAGCTGGCGATGGCAAGGGCACCGCTGGACCGCGTGACACGTGTGGCGGCATGCCGTGCATGCGGAACTGCCCCGGCTGATGGCCCGCTTGCTTGCCTGAGCAGCCACATCGATGCATTGGGCAGGGCACGATCGCTTGGCCACCGAAACGTGATGATTTTGGAAGATGACTTCTGCTTCACCAGCGACCTGGAAGCCCACCTCGGTGACCTGGAGCGGTTTCTCGAGCGCAACTACGACTACTGGATCTGTCTGATCGCCACCAGCAAGTATGGCGAAACAGTCCCGATCGATGACCTTGTCGCCGCGAGTTTCCAGGCGTGCACGAACACCGGCGGATACCTGGTGTCGGCAGCCGGTATCGACGAACTGCTCCCGGTGTATGAACGGGCGCGAGTCAATCTTAGATCGACGGGTGACTGTGTGGCGAATGCCGCCGATCGGTGCTGGTCGGTGCTGCAGCCGTCGGGAAAGTTCATCGTGTTCCTCCGCAAGTTCGGCTTTCAGGTCTCGAGCTACAGCAATATCGAGCACAACGTGTCTCGCTACCTGGACTAGGCGCACGCCGTTCCACTTGGGCACCCAAACGCCGACTACCCGACTCTAGCGCTCCAGGTAGAAGATGTGCTCCACACCATACTGTGTATCGGTCGTCAACGATTCGAATGTGTGGCGGATCGCATCGCCGAACCGATCAGTGATGTCCGATAGGCGGAACGCAATATCGGGCACCACGACCGACGTCATGCCGATGGATGTTGCCATCACGTGAGTGGTCGCCACCGCCGGCGTGAACACGACAAGCACCATGCGATGCGTGAACGACGCCAGCGCATTGTCCAGGATGCGCCGCCAGTCAACGTTGTGCTCCAGCACATGTCGCATGAATATGCAGTCCACCTTGGCGACATGATTCCTCAGGTCCACGATCTGCTCGGCATGCTGCGAACTTCCGTCCAAACCGACGTACCGACTCTTGGTCACGAACTGTCTCGCGTGTGCAAATCCGCACCCCCAGTCTTCGATCGTGCCGCAACCATCGAGATATGCCATGCCCTTCAGGTACGTCGTGTCGTCGCCGTAATTGAACTTCTCGAATGATTGGTATTGCCATGCCCCGAACGTGGAGCCCCATTGGAATGTGGGCTGGTGCTCGGACCCAATGAGCTCCGTCCAGGGATGCAGCGTGACCCCCATGGCTGGGGGGGGCGGCACGATCTGGTCGTACATCGGGTCGAGCGAGATGAAGTTCACCACCCGATCCCACGCGCCCGCATACACGTCCTGCAGCGAGCGGAATCGAGCGAGCATGTGGGTGTCGTGTGATTCCTCTGCGCGCATCACGCCGCTGTCATTGCGGGCCCACAGCGCGTCGAGCCGTGCACGGGTCAAGCGCTCGTCGCGAAAGGGAAAATGGTGGATAAATGCGGGTTGTAACGGCTCCAACAGCTTGTCGGTACATTCGGCCGAGTGAAAGCCCCGCCCGCATCGAATCGGGGGACCCTGACGATCGTAGCGCTGCAGCGAGTGTTTGCGGTGATTGGCGGCACACATCGGGTACGCAAGTTCCTCGCATAGTGGCTGGAACGGCAGCGGATGCTGCCCCGCCACATACGGTGTATCGACGCTCGGGTAGTGATCGAAAAACCGGAATCCCACGACGCGAAACTGCTGGTCCAACGTGGTCAGGTATTCGCGCAGTGACATACCCCAGGGTCCATGGGGAAACTCGTCAGCGTCCAAGAAAAGCCACCAGATATGGTCGTCGGGCTCCGATGCGGATACATCCGCAACCACCTGGTTCATCAGGTCCAGGCGTACGTTTTCATCATACCGGTCCGTCGTGTAGGTGTGGGCGAGCGTTGCCCCCGCCGCGCACGCGACGCTGACAGTGTCGTCGGTACTGCCATTGTCCACCAGGTACACGCGGGTGCAGCCCTGTGTGAACGCATTGCGCACAGTGGCGGCCACGACATCCGCTTCCATCCAGGTGCCAAGGACAGCGAACAGTTGAAACGAAGGAAGCGTTGTGGGATCAGGTGGACCGTCGAGAGCTTCGATCATAAGTCAGGACTCATCGTTGTGATGGAGTGCGGTTCCGGGTGACCGGTGCAGTCATTGCGTGAGCGATCGTGGACAACGGTCAGAATCACCATGCGACGGGCCCCACGGCATTGTCCGCCGAGGTGATCATTCGCATATCCACTTCCGGGTTCAACCCGACATGGTGGTGCAGTTCGGCCCGACGTGCGGTGCGGAGCGGGGCGTCCACCCCCATCAATGCTCTGTGAACCGCCGCCGCCGCGACACGGTTGACCTCCGACGCGTACACCGGTCGCGCTTTCGCACTGAACCACACGGTATTGCTCGCATGGAGTCGATAGGCCAATAGTCGTTCGGGAAGTACCATCAGTTGACCTTCAACGGCGGCTGCGAGGAACAGGTGCCAGTCCAGGCAATACTTCAGGCTCGCCAGTGCGTGGGCATGCTCGCGAAGGAACGCCGTGCGACACACGATGTTGCTGCTGGTCAGGAGAAAATTGTGGTGGAGCAACCGCAGAAACAGGTCGGGCGGATATTGATCGGCCATCACCCTGGTGTACCAGCGCACCCAATAGAAGATCCGCAGGCCGTCGAGCAAGCGGCTCGCGCGACCGGGGCGCAGCACTCCGCCGTCCCTGTCCACCACCTCGACACCGGTCGCCACGACCTGCACCCCGGCATGGGACAGAAGCGCGTTGCGCGAAAGCCGAAGCCGGTCGGAGTGGTACAGGTCGTCGGAGTTGAGCAGCGCGACAAACGGTGTATCCACCTGAGCCAGCGCGGCGACCAAGCTTGCGCCCAGTCCCATGTTGCGAGAGTTCACGCTGACGGTAATGCGCGGGTCGTCGATTGCCCGGGCCCTTTCCACCGTTCTGTCGCTCGAACAATCGTCAACCACAAGGATCCTGAATCCCTGATTGGTCTGCGCCAGGATGCTTCGGATTGCTCCCTCGATGAAGTGCTCATGCTGATAGGCAGGAATCAGAGCGGTGATGTCGGCCTCGTGGGCCGTGCCAGACGCAGGGGGAATGGCCGAAGCGGAGTACGGCGGTCGCTGGCGCGGGCGCGCCAGCGCTGTGAGGCCAAGGCGCTGGACGATGCGACCCCGAATCTCATCAATGCGTGAGAGCGCATTCACTGACGGGGTCCGGCGGGACGACACGGGACACCATGCATCAATTGTTGACGCGGGCCGATGTAACAAAGCGGACGGTGTCGGACAGGACTTCATCAAAGCGCGCCCGCGAGTAGTCGTCAGCGACTCTGGCAAGCGCTGCCGCGCGCCGCGCCGACCAGGTTGCTTCATCCTGGTACAACACGCAACACGCCGCCGCGAGCTCATCGGCAGCGTCGCCCACGCTCAACTCGATGCCGTCGGTCCAGCCCAATTGGCGCTGCAACAGTGCGGTGCACGCAACCGGGACACCGAGGGCGGCGGCGTGGAGAATCTTGAGCGGAATCCCGGCGGCATACCGAGTCGGGGCTATGAATACTCGAGTTGCATCGAACCACGGGGTGAGATCATCCACCCGTCCGATCACATGCACACCGTTGCCGGCCAGTGCCTGGACACGGGGTGGCGGGCATTCGCCGATGATGGTGAGTTCGATGTCGGCGCCGAGGCGGGCGCGAACGAGCGGCAGCACCGCTTCGACAAACCAGGCCACCGAGTCGGAGTTTGGCGTTCCATCGGCGTTCAGTGCCCCCACGAACAACAGCCCACGGCGCGCATGGAATGGGCGAGCAGTTGGCGTGCACTCGACCGTGTGGGCGAGGGTCGTGGTGGAGTGGCCGCTGGCTTCAAACCATCCGGCCTCTTGCGGCGACACGCAGAGCACCCGAGACGCGCCATGCGCCAGCCGGATCTCTTCCTGGACCTTCATGCGCACCGCCGCGTCGCTCATCACCTTACCGGCCACCCGGCTTGACTCCGCGTCGCGTAACGAGAAGAGTGCCTCCGCGTCGTAGATCAGCGGGGCGGGCGGCCACTCGTTCTTGGCCACGGCCGCACGGAGAATCTGTACGTTATGCGGTCGGCTCACGATGATGCAGTCGTAGAACCCCCGGCGCTCGTCGAGGAAGGTTCGCAATCCCGTGGAACCCCGGCCAAGGATCACCTCCAGTTCGCGAGGGACGGCATCGTACACCTTCGCCCAGTGATCATTGGGTGCGGTGGTCGGGTACAGCGTAACGGCGTGGCCGTGCGCGACCAGTGACTGAACCATCATGCGAGCCCGCGGGAAGCCGGAACCAAGATGATCGAACGGCACTCGATCGTCGATGTAGAGAATTCGCTTTGCGACCTTGCCAAATCGCGTTCTGGCCACGTGAGGCGGCGTCGCGATCGGTTGGTGCTGGCCCTGCAGCCACGCTGCGTGCTTCTCGACAAACAGCGACCGACGTTCCACCTGCAGCCGGATGGCATCGTCGGTCCGTGAACTCGCGAATTCGAAATGCGAGATGTTCGCGCGCGGTTCGTACACGATCCGGAGGCCTCGCTTCAGGAGCCGCACGCAGTAGTCGACTTCTTCGTAATAGGCCGGCTCGTACGTGCGGTCGAGGCCGCCGAGCTCCTCAAACAGCGCGCGCGGTGTCAGCAGGAAGGCGCCTGAGCAGTAATCCACGTCGCGGCGAAACTGGAACTCCGGTGCGTGCGGCGAACTCCCCCGACCATAGCCGGCGCAGGAGCCATCATTCCAGATGATACTGCCCGCCTCCTGCAGCGTGCCATCCGGGAGGATCAGCTTCGCGCCCACAGCACCCACGCCGGCGTCGGCGAGGATCACCGCGAGCGCCGCCTGCAGCGCGCCCGGAAGCACTTCGGTGTCGTTATTGAGGAGGAGCAGGTACGGTGCGCGAGCGTGGGTCGCGGCCTCGTTCACACCGTGTAGGAAGCCAACGTTTTCGGCCTTCCGGATGATCGTGACATTGTCCAGCCGCGCAAGGAGTTCGCCAGTGAGGTCGCTCGACGCGTTGTCGAGCACGATGACCTCGATCGGTGGGCCGCCTGATTCGAGCAGCGAACGGAGGCAGCGCAGCGTGAGCTCGGACCGGTTATACAACACGAGCACGATGGAGATCATCGGGGCGGGTTCGATCGGGAATGCAAGCCGTGCCCCGGAATCGACGAAGGCATGGAGCTGCGCCATGCTCAGGTTGGTCACCGCGGCTTTCACGTCGAACGCGGCAGCGGGGCCGGCGGGCGTCGCAGGGCCAACAGGCCGGCGGAGCTGCAGGTCGGTGTGGTGACGACGAAGGTCGCCCATCCAGCGCCACGGAGCCCACGACAACCTTCCCTCGCGGAGCGCGAGAATGGCCTTCACGATCGCAGAGCGAATGAACTCGAGCAGACTGGGCGGCGGCCCACGCTTGATCATGATCTGACGCTTGAAGATTGCGGCCGGCTGTCTACCGGGCTCGGCAGCCCACAGCTCGAAGGCGCAGGCGCCGCTCGGCACGCCCGCCAAGGGAACCCGTCCCTCGAACCCCGAGCGTTGGCATCCGGGGCGATCCGGATAGGCCGCTGCCACGTCGGGACGTGGAAGCATGCATCGGATCTTGACCGACGCACCGCCCCTACGCTTCAACACCACGTGGTCAACGTCTTCGTTGCTCCCGACCACCCAGCCACGGACGACAAGGGTGTCATCCTCAATGACCTGGTCAGCGACGGGATGATCGAGATAGCCGACCAAGTTACCGGGCAGGCGTCTCGGGTCTAGCGAAGACTCATCGGACATCAAGACACTCGGCAAGAAGGTACGGCATTGTTCCGTCGTATCCTCCTGAGGGGCAAGATACATACCGGTCGATCGTGCGAATGAACGTACTACCGGACTCGGGTGGACGCCCTTCCAGCTGACTCTTAGCTTACCCCCACGCCCGTCCGATCCATTGGCCAAGAGGTCGCGACATGACAGACCATCGGGTCGGCACCACACGGCCCCGCACACTGGCTAGTTCGCATCCGGCTCCCCCGAATCACCGCCTGAGGGTCATCGCCCTCCTCGCTGCCTACAACGAGGCCGACATCATCGGCCTCGTCGTGCGACACCTCATCAATCAGGGCGTGGACGTGTACTTCCTCGACAACGGGTCGACGGATGGCACGGTGGCGGAAGTCGAGCCGTTTGTGGGACGGGGCGTGATCAAGATCGAGCATTTCGGTGAAGTCCAGACCCGGTCGGGCGATGTCCAGCCGTTCCAGTGGGAAGCGATCCTGCGACGCAAGGAGAAACTCGCCAACGAGCTGCAAGCCGACTGGTTCATCCATCACGACGCCGACGAATTCCGCGAGAGTCCGTGGCGCGATCGCACGCTGGTCGAGGCCATCGAGGCTGTGGACCGGGCCGGGTACAACGCCATCGATTTCGCAGTGCTCAACTTTTGGCCGACTCACGACGGCTTCAAGCCCGGGGACGACGTCCGCGAGTCGTTCGTCCATTTCGAGCGGGGTAAACAGTTCGACCGCCTGCAGGTGAAGTGCTGGAAGCGATCCGATGGGCCGGTCGATATCGTGTCGACTGGCGGCCATGATGCCTCATTTCCGGATCGCCGCGTATTCCCGATCCGCTTTCTCCTGCGGCACTACCCAATTCGCAGCCAAAAGCACGGTGAGCGCAAAGTCTTTCAGGAGCGGCGGGCGCGTTTCGACCCTGCGGAACGGGCCCGTGGTTGGCACGTGCAGTACGACGACATCACTGACACGCACGAATTCCTCCGCGATGCGGGTGAGTTGACGCGTTTTGATCCCGATGCGGTGCGGCTCGACCTGATGCTTGAGCACCGCACCGTCGAGACCCTGCGGGCGGACGTCACGGCGCGAGCGATTGACCAGGAAGTGTGGGTGGCCGAGAGGGACTCGCTGCAAAACACGCTATCAACGCTCGGCGCTGAAGCGGCGACCGTGCGAGGAAAGCTTGACGCCGAATGGGCTGAGGCCGCGGCGCAGCGTGAAGCGGCGGAAAAGCTGCGAGTGGAACTGTCTCATGTCGAAGCGGCTCGCTCGCTGGCCGCAGCAACAGCGCAGCGGGTTCAGGCGGAGGTGACGGAAATGCGTCGCGCCTTGGTTGACGAAAGGGAGGCACTCGCCCGAGCGGAAGCCAATGCGGCGCGATTGCAGGGTGACCGTGAGCGAGAGTTGTCGGAGTTGCGGCAGACATTGATCGACACACAGCAGGCCCATGCCAAGGTCGAGGCCGACGCGACGCGCTTGCACGGTGACTTGGAAAAACAGCTGACGACGCTGCGTCAGAGCTTTCGCCAGACACAGGAACAGCATGCTCGGGTGGCGGCGGACGCCACCCGATTGCGAACTGAATTCGACGCACATCGATTCGCCACTGACGAGATGGCGCGGGAACACCGCAGCCAAATGACAGCGCTGACAACCGAACGAGCGGCGCTTCAGGCCCAGCTCAACGCCACCGATCGGCAACTGCAGTCCGCCACAAGCGAGCTCACCGGGCTGCGCAGTTCGCGGAGCTGGCGGCTCACGCGGCCACTGCGTTGGATCTATGATCGCCTACGACAACTCGGAAGGCTGCCGCCCACTTGACGAGGCTGCTTACCCTGGCGGCGCGTGCGCCGCTGGCCCGCCGTCGCCGTAGTGCTGGTCAACCCAGTCGCGATAACTGCCGTCGAGCACCGCCCGCCACCAGGCCTCGTTCGTGAGATACCACTCCACGGTTTGCCGCAGCCCCGACTCGAATCCCTCGGTGGGCTTGAATCCGAGTTCCGCGGCGATCTTCGACCCGTCGATGTCGTATCGACGGTCATGCCCCGGCCTGTCCGTCACGAACTTCAGCAGTGACACCGTTTTCCCACCGCGCGCAGCCGGGCTCGATGGAAACCGCTGTGCCAGCACCGGCTCGGCGCTGAAGGCCTCGTCAACCAAGCGTGACAGGGTTTGCACGACTTCGAGATTCGTCATCGGTGCATCCCCTCCGATGTTGTACACCTCACCCGGTTTACCGCGTTCCAGCGCCGCGTCGATGGCGCGACAATGATCGTCCACATGAAGCCAGTCCCGGACATTCATCCCGTCACCGTAGATCGGTAGCGGCTTGCCCTCCAGCGCGTTGATCAGGAGGAGCGGGATGAGCTTCTCGGGGAACTGGTACGGGCCATAGTTGTTCGAACAGTTTGATGTCGTGACCGGAAGGCCATACGTACGGTGAAAGGCCCGAACAAGATGATCCGCCGCTGCCTTGCTCGCGGCGTACGGTGAGTTCGGCTGATACCGTGTTGTTTCCACAGCCGGCGGTGCGTCGGCCGCGAGCGATCCATAAACCTCGTCGGTGGAAACATGATGGAATCGAACACCATCACGGTAGCCACCCTCCACCTGCCACGCGGCGCGCGCGGCAGCCAGCAGGACGTGGGTACCGATGATGTTGGTCTGCAGGAAGAGACCCGGGTCGACAATCGAGCGATCGACATGCGACTCCGCGGCAAAATGGACGATCGTGTCGACTGCCCCGTCCGCCATCACACGATCGATGAGCGCGGCGTCGCAGATGTCGCCGTGCACGAACGTCAGCAACGAGTGATTCGCGACGGGCGCGAGGTTGTCGCGATTACCCGCGTAGGTCAGGGCATCGAGCACCGTGATGCGGTCGGTGGGATGCGCTCCGGCCCAGTGCTGCACGAAGTTGGCGCCGATGAATCCGGCGCCGCCGGTGACCATCACGCTGCGCGACATAGTTCCTCGAGCATCAAGGAGAGCGTGTCGCGCCAATGGGCAGGTTCGCGGCCGAACACCGCCTTGGCCGACGAGATGTCGAGCACGCTAAAACGGGGTCGCGGCGCCGGCGTCGGAAACTCGGCTGTCGGGACGGCATGGACGTCGACACGACGGTTGAGCAGGCCGCGCTCAAGGGCTCCCTCGAGCGTTGCCTCCGCCAGACCGTGCCACGTGGTCACGCCGGCATCGGCCCAGTGCGCGACGTCGACGGAAGCCGGCCGCGTTGCCATTGCCCAGAGCGCCTCCGCCAATCCGCCCGCCCACGTTGGCCGGCCGACCTGGTCGTCAACCACCCGCAATTCGTGCCGTTCCGCCATCAGCCGCAACATCGTGCGAACAAAGTTGCTGCCGGTCGACGAATGCACCCACGAGGTGCGCACCACGGTCGCACCAGCACCTCCGTGTTCCAGCACCGCCACCTCGCCCGCGCGCTTGCTGGCCCCGTATACACCGATCGGGTGGCAGGTCGCGTCGGGGGCGTACGGTTGGTCGTGTTTGCCATCAAACACGTAGTCCGTCGAGATGTGGATAATCCGAGCACCCTGCCTGTGGCCCGCCATCGCCAGGTTGGCTGCACCATCGCGGTTCACTCGGTAGGCCAACTCGGGTTCTGATTCTGCGCGGTCGACAGCCGTGTAGGCAGCCGCGTTGATGATGACATCGGGGCACAGTCGATCGATCGTCGATTGCACCGCTTCGGAATCCGTGATGTCGAGCGCCATCGACGGCATGGCGTGAAGGATCACTCCGTCGGGCACGGTGTCCTGCAGCGCTCGGCCTACCTGCCCGCCGGCACCGGTGACAAGCGCCCGCAGCGACGTCGCGCTGGACGAAATCATGAGAACATCGGTGCTTCGTTGAACGTCAGGCCGGCCGCATCCTTGGTCGAGAGGAGCGGCTCCCCGTCTAACGGCCAAGCAATGCCGATGGCGGGATCATCCCAGCGCAAGGTCCGCTCCAGCGCTGGGGCATATAGCTCGGTGCAGAGATAGGAGACGTCCGCCACTTCGCTCGTGACGTTGAACCCGTGGGCACATCCCGCAGGTATCCAGAGCAAGCGATGTTTGTCGGCGGAGAGTTCGACACCCACCCATTTGCCGAAGGTGGGCGACGAGCGGCGCAGGTCGACCGCGACATCATAGATGGCGCCGGTGGTCACGCGGATGAGCTTGCCCTGCGGTCGCTCCACCTGATAGTGAAGCCCGCGGATCGTACCCTGTACCGAGTGCGAGTGGTTTTCCTGCACGAACTGTTCGTCGATTCCGGCTGCTCGATACCGCGCTTCGTTCCAGATCTCCATGAAGAAGCCGCGATCATCCTCGAATACGCGCGGCTCGATGATCGCCACTCCGTCGACTGCAGTGGGAACAACGCGCATCCTACCGGCCTTCCCTGACCAACTGCTGCAGGTAACGGCCGTATGCGTTCTTCTGCAGCGGCGCTGCCAACTGCTCGAGCCGTTCGGTGGAGATGTATCCCATCCGCCAGGCCACTTCCTCCGGACAGGCGATCTTCAACCCCTGCCGCCGTTCGATCGTCTCGACAAACATGCTGGCCTGGATGATGTCATCGTGCGTCCCGGTGTCGAGCCAGGCGTTGCCGCGCCCGAGCAGCTCCACCTCAAGCGTGCCCCGCTCGAGATAGCGCCGGTTGATATCCGTGATCTCGAGCTCGCCCCGAGCGGAAGGCTGCAGGCCCGCAGCGATCTCGCCGACGTCGGAGTCGTAGAAATAGAGGCCGGTAACGGCATAGTTGGACCGGGGGTTGGCGGGCTTCTCCTCGATGCCGATGAGCTGGCCATCCGGGCCAAGTTCGATCACGCCATACGCCTCGGGATGGGCAACACGGTAGGCAAAGATTGTTGCCCCCGATGTGCGCGCCGCGGCGGCTTGCAACGTGCGGCTGAGATCCTGACCGTGGAAGACGTTGTCACCCAATATCAGGCAGGTGGGGCTCGTGCCGAGGAAGTCGCGACCGATGGTGAATGCCTGGGCGATGCCGTCCGGCGAGGGCTGCACCGCATAGGTGAACGCCAAACCCCATTGTTCGCCGCTGCCCAGCAACCGCTCGAATGATGGGAGGTCGCGGGGCGTCGAGATGATCAGGATGTCCCTGATACCGGCGAGCATGAGGACGGTCAACGGATAGTAGACCATCGGCTTGTCGTAGATAGGGAGCATCTGCTTGCTCATGGCAAGCGTCAATGGGTGCAGGCGGGTGCCCGATCCCCCCGCCAACAGGATGCCCTTGCGAACCTGTCGCTCCTCGCGGGACGTCACTACGGGCGCGCCGTGGGTGCCGGCACGGAGGCTGGGTGGGGCGCTGCAAGAAAATGCGCGACCAGCCGGTCCGCGACCGCCCGATGGACCGACTCGTTGGGATGCGTGTCGTTCGGATCCACCACAAGGCTGTCCGTCGCGTGACCGGCGTACGCCGCGTCGCCGAGGTCGATGACCTCTACTCCGTCGCCAGAGAGTCCCGCAGTCGCGGCGCTCACGAGTTTGTCCCAAGACGGATCCGACGATGTTCGTGGAACCACCACTATCAGCCTGCCCCCACGATCCCTAACTGTCTGAGCAAACGCCGTTAAATGGGGGGTAATTGCGGCGTATTCATGGCTACGAATCTCCCGCACGGTGGACCGGATCCGGCCCCAAACCTCTGACACCTTTTCCCACCGGCCAGGACGTGCCGACCGCTGTCGGTCCTCCCATTCTGTTTGGTCGGCATCAAGGCCCAGTGTCAGCAGCACGATCCCAGGATGGTAGCGATCCGCCAGTACCGGCAATGCGGCCTGAACCTCCCGCGAGCCGTACCCCGGCATCGCGCAATTAATCACTTCCCAAATACCCTTTTCGGCCAGCGCCGCCTCGAGACGTGCGGCGAACGTGTCGCGCTCGTGGACACCCACTCCCATGGTGAAGCCATCCCCCAACACCAGCACACGGCGAGCCGGCAGCGGAGGCGTTTCGGGATAGTCACCGTCGCGGCACCCCGCCGCATTGAACACGTATCGCACTGCGTATGGAACCCGTGCGGCGGCAGGCGTGATCGGCGACCCGGTCGATTGGTTGGTCAGCATCACGTCGGCGATCTCCACCGCGGCCTCGTTTCCGCCGAGGGCGAAGTGAATCCGCGCATCCGGTTCGGCTCGAGGGGGAGTGAAGAAGAAGCGAAACGCCTTCCATTGAGGCGCGAGCTCCATCGAGTCGAGCAGGCCCAGAACATCATATGGTTCGCCGACCTGAGTGACAGCAACCACTGCGGATCGTGCCCGCTCAGCGCGCGCACGGAACTCCAGGCTGTAAGTACTTACCTCCAGCGGCAGATGCTGCTGATTGATGTTGATGTGCCAATACGGGACCCCGCGCAGCGCCTGGCTGATAGCGACTCGCAACGTCGTCGGTGAGTCGGCCGGAAACGTCAGTGTGGCTGCATTGCCATCCGCCACACCGAGGTCCCAAGTCGCGGCACGCATGTCGTCGAGATCGAAATATCCCCGGGGATTCGCCGCGTACCGCGTCGTCAGGACGGAGTGAGGGGGAACCCGCACGCCCAGGACAGAATCGAACTCGACAGTACCCGACCACAGTGGACCATCCAGAACAGGGGCATCCGTGCCGGTCACCGGCGGCGTGGCGTGCGCGAATGTGTCGACGACCGTCGCGGCGACCGGCGCTGGAACTCGGTTCCACGGCATTTCGGCGAGCGGGCGGCTGGCCCGCAGCGCGACCCACTCCGCCCGAACGGGCACCGGTTCCGATGCCGGGCGCTGGAGTCCTGCAATCGCCTCGACCACGACCACCATTCCCGCAAGGCCGATGGCGCTGGCAAGGGCAGGAATGGGGTTCACACCCCGGCGTATGAGGATCATCATGAGGACGATTCCAATTGCCAGGCCCAGCATCGAAACCTGGCCCAGCCGGAACTTTTCAACCGCGAACTCGGTCGGTGTCGCAAGCACGTACCCAGCGATCAGCATCGCGCCGAGGCTCAATGCGATCACGAACGGCTTGATCGCTTGGGTGCCTGCCGAAACCACCGACGCCACGATCGTCGCCCCGGCGAGCAGCAACGTGAGCTGGTATCCCGGCGTCCGGGCAACGACTGCGTAGGTCGCTGCGAGTAGCGCGACCATCACAACCATTCCCATGATCCCGCGACGAAGGATGAGTTCGTTCACGCTACGACGCCTTGGTGCCGCATTCCGATATGCCGTGCAATCCGTCCCATCGTGACGGCAGGGCGCGACGCCGCACGCCGAACCATGCGGGCGAGGTCAATCCAGCGGGATAGCCCGCTGGCTGGCGCAGGAAGCCACGACATCGCAAGCACGGTTTCGGCATCAATCGCCCGGGATGACGTGCCGGACCTCTGGCTTGACCTGTTCGCGGCCAGGCGAAGGTGACGCGCCACCACCGATCCTGGTTGGCAGGTCTGCGTGATCGATTCGCCTGCTCGCCGACCCGCCTCGGCCAGTCCGTCGGGGCCAACGGCGAGTGCTTCGCGGACTGCGTTGGCCATATCATGCGGCGCGCCGGTTCGCGCGATCCATCCATCGACACCGTGGGTGATCATCTCGCGCATCCCCCCATTCGGCGAAGCGATGACCGGAACCCCGCTTGCCATCGCCTCGACGCAGGTATAGGGAAAGTTTTCCCATCGCGACGGAACCACCACCAGGCGCGCGCAAGCGAGGAGCTCCGCCAACCCCGCTGCGTCTTGGTGGTCGTGGAATCGGAAACGCGAGCGCATTGCGGTGGGGATGCGCCGTGTGATGTTGCGCGTCCCGCCGAGCTGGGCATCGACGTGATCCGACCCGGCGAACTCGAAACGGAGAGAGGGATGCTCGGCGGCGAGGAGCACGGCTGCATCAACCCACTCAAGAATCCCCTTCCGAAGTTCCAGCCGGCCCATGAAGAGGATGGTGCCGTCACGCCACACCGATTCGGGTCGCCGCAGTGGCGTCGGTGCAGTGAATGGGCAGGGGATGACTTCGACGATGCCGGGCGCGAGTCCGAAGTGCCTCTCCGCCTGCTGCGCCAGATAGAGGCTCGGACAGCAGAGCCGGTCGGCGTTGGCGATCGTGTACCTCTCGAGCAGGGCGATGGGTGCTGCGGACGCGGCCAGCGCTGTCGCGCCGTTGGCAGTGGCGATGAGTTCCGATGGAGAATGGAGGTGAATCACGCATGGTGGGGTGCGATGCGGACCCAAGCCGAGCGCCCGGCGCGCCTGAAATGGGGCGAGCGGCGCTTCGTACTCAGGGGCTTCGACAACATCTATTGCCTCCGACAGCACGAGATGCTCAAGCAGTTCAGCGACCTGATCGGCGAAGGCCGCTGCTGCGCCGCCCAGCCGGAACGTTTCGCGGTGATGATCTGGCATTGCCGGGTGCAGGACGGTACCGAAGAAGCGACCCGGTGCGTCGACTGGCAGGCGGTGTACCACCAGCCGTCCGTCATGCGACTCTTCGCGCGCTTGTTCGGCGCCGGGCCACCGCACACCAATCACGTGAACCGTCTCGCCGGCATCAACCAGCGCACGAGCGATGTGGCCTGAATAGGTCCCGATCCCTCCACCCGGCGCCGGCGGAAACTCCCGGGCCACCAGCACGTGCCTCATGAAACCAGCTGCGGTCGCGCTGGGGCGCGAACTGCTGTGTGCGATGGCGGCGGCCAAGCAGCCGGAAGGGTCGCGACCGGCGGAGTTCGCACTCCGGAGGTCACAAGGAACAAACTCATTGCGACCACGATAGCCGCGAGGATCAGAGGCATAAGCGGCACGGGGTCCTGCAGCCATCCGACTGTGGCGGCGATCGACATGCCCACAGCGAGGCCTGCATTCCACCGGATGAAGAGCGCATGACGCTGGCCGTGCGTTGACTTTTGGGTTACCACGTAACCGATCCGGCGATGAGCCAGCACGTCAAAGAGCGCCAGCATGAACCATGGCCACTTGGCAAAGCCCAACAGCGACGCGCGCCAATGCGTTCCCTGCTCGGCTCGCCAATCGAGATAGAACCGCTGCCGGTACAATTCCTGCGCGCCCAGCGCACACCCCAGCATGACCGCGGGGACCACCATCGCTCTCGAAAGGAGGGGGAGTGTCTCGCTGGTGATGAGCAACCAGGCGAGCAACATGATGCCGACAACCCATGCCAAGCTCCGGTGCAGGAAGTTGAGTCCGTGCAGGAAGCTCATGATGCGCGCGTGTACGGGCAGCTGCGTGGCGTAATCGGCTCGATGGCGCAACTTGAGGTCGAGCACCGAGCGTGCCCAGCGCCGCTGCTGCGCGAGGTATCCGTGCCAGTCCACCGGCGTTGTTCCGCGTGCGAGAATGCGGGGTACGTACACGCCTCCCCATCCCGCCGCGCGATAGCGCAGCGTGAGCAACAGGTCGTCGGCATCATGCGCGGCGAGGCCACCGACGCTCTCGAGCACGCTCATGCGATGCACATTGTGGCTGCCCACGATGATTGGGTAGTCGAGCCCATACCCGGCCATCTGGACCGCGGAAAAATACGCGTAGGTCTCCTCGGCGGCGCCCCGGGCGACCAGACTGGCAGACTGATTATAGAACGCCTGTGCAGCTTGCACATACCCGATAGTCGGGTCCCGAAAATATCCCAGCGTCTCATCGAGATAACAGGGCATGGGTAGGTGGTCGGGGTCGAAGGCGGCCAGGAAATCGTAGTGACCAAACCCGGCGTCTTTCAGCCAGGCGTTGTAGTTCCCGTGCTTGGTCCCCGCGCGGAACGGGCCCTCGGCGGCTTGGTACTCGGCGCGATCGCACCGGCTAAAGTGCTTCACGCCGAGCGACTTGCAGAGGGCGATGGTTTCGGGGCCATTGCCTTCGTCCAGCAACCAGGTGTCGTGCGGGTAATCGATGCCCACGAGTGCGCGCAACGCTGCGACCAGCATCTCATGTGATTCGACGCCCGGCACGAACGTCGTGACAACCGCGACCCGCGCACCCGGCACCGGGGTCATCGGCACGGGGCGCCGCATCGGCAGCAGTAGCGCCCACCGGCCCTGCTGATTCACCACGAGCATGAGCGCAAGGCCAGCCAGGATCACGGTGATGATCGGGTGCGCACCCGATCCGGCGGCAAACCAGGCACGCGCAAAGAATGCGATGGCCCCCAACGCGGCGAGAGACAGCAGCGGGAAGGCAACCCAATCAGCGAGGCGGAACCGTCGCTCGCGCTGAACCGTCTCTGTCGGTACGTCAGGCATGAGGGAGTGTCGCCGCCTCGTAGGCATCCATCACCTCGGCAGCAGCGCCCGCCCTTCGAACTATTCCTTTCTCCAGCCAGACCGCCTCGTCGCAAATCTCGCGGATCGTGGCACCGTCGTGCGAGCACACCACAAGCGTCGAGCCGCAATCGCGCAAATCCTGAATGCGCTGAGCGCACTTGTGCTGGAATGCCACGTCGCCCACACCAAGGATCTCGTCGACCAGAAGCACCTCGGGCTCGACCACGGTGGCCACCGAGAAGGCCAGCCGCATCTTCATCCCGGTACTGAAGGTGCGCAGCGGGTTGTCGATCGATTCCTCCAGGCCGGCAAAGTCGACGATCGACGCGAACTCGCGGCGCACCTGCCGGCGCGAAAGCCCGTTCAACACTCCGCCGATCATCACGTTCTCGCGTCCCGTCAGGTCCCCGTGGAAACCTGCGCCAAGATCGAGCAGCGCACCGATGCGCCCGGCAATCTGGATCGTACCGGCGTCGGGAATACCCACGCCCCCGAGCAGCCGCAGCAGCGTTGACTTGCCGGCGCCGTTGTCGCCGATCAAGCCGAGGGCTGCCCCCGGCGCGACGTCAAGGTCAATGTCGCGCAGCGCCCAGAACGTTTCGGTTGGCGCCATGCGCCGGAAGCCGTGCGTCATTGCCTCGTGGACACTGTGCGGACGCCACGCATGATGCACGCGGAACAGCTTCGACAACCCTCGAACGGTGATCGCCTGGGTCACAATTCATCCACGAAGTTCGAGCTCGCGCGCACGAACCGGCGGTAACTGAATATCAGCAGCATCAGGCTCCCGCCGGTCACACCCGCGAGCGGCAGGAAGGCCGGCATCGTGCCGTGCAACAGGATGGCGCGATAGGCGCCGATGAGGTGAACCATCGGGTTGAGCTGATAAATGAAGGCGTATTCGGACGGTGCCTGCCGCAGCTCGTAGAAAACCGGCGTGAGATAGAATCCCAGCATGAGGATGATCTGGAGCAGGTGCTTGATGTCGCGGAACGTCACGTGAAGCGCCGCGATGAAATACGCGAGGCTGAGCAGGAGCAGGAACTGGATCGCGATCAGCAGCGGCAGCAGCAACGGTGCGGCGGTAAGGGGGGTCGCTCCACCAATCAACAGAAACACCGCAAGGATCGGCAGCGCGAACATGAACTGGGTCAGGTTCGCAGCCACTGTTACCACCGGAAGGATCGCCACCGGGAACCCCGCGAGCCGGACCAGCTCGCGATTGTCGACGATCGAGCCTGCGGCCTGGTCGAGCGAGCTTTGCAGCCATGACCACACCACAATTCCCGTAAAGAGGAACGCCGTGTAGTTGGGCACGTCGAGAGGGAGCACGGCCGTAAAGATGAACCGCAGCACCAGAAGCTGGGCCAATGGGGTGACGAGAGACCAGACGATCCCCAGGAACGATCGCTTGTAGCGGAGGTTGAGATCGCGAAGGACCAATTCGATGATCACGTCGCGCAGGTACCAAGTCCGCCGCAGCGATGGCCGGGGAAATCGTGGTAGCAGCGCATCGGCTCGCCCGAGATTCAGCCGCGCTAAAACCGATCGGTCGGCTGGAATCGTCTGCTCCCGTTTGGGGATATTGCCTGTTGTACGGGTAGCGAGTGGAGTCATCAAAGGATTTCCGGACAGGGACGTCTCGCTGGGTACTTCGGGCAATGTGTGGCAGGCGCCACACACCGTACCGCGTGGGTGGCGACTGCACGATGTGGCGGGCAAGAAATGTACCCCCAGTTGCGCCCCCCCTTACCCCCGCCCCGGCGCCAACGGCCTGAATCCCTTCCACGTCGCCACATGCGGCCGCACCATCCGATCCATGAACCGATCGAGCACCATCCCGAACGGGAACCGCGACCGGAACTCGCTCGGCGTGATCCCCAGCACCACGCGCAGGTGCCGACCAAATGATTGCGGGCTCGCATAGTCCAGCCGATACGCCACGTCGCTCACCGTGAGATCGCCCTCGTCGAACAGCTTCGCCGCATGGCAGAGCCGCACCGCCACCAGATGATCCTTCGGGCTCGGCAACCCAGCACGGATGAATCGCGACACGAGCGTCGACGGCGTGATCGCCAACAGGTCGGCCAGAATTCTCACCGTCGTCGTCTCCGGCGCCGTCCGCACCAGCTCCTCCCAGAAACGCCGCGCACCCGGTGACATCGGACCGATCGCCTCGACGATCGGCCGCAGGATCGCTTGTCCTCGTTCGGTGGGCGGGGCGCCCAGCACTTCCCGGAGCCGGCGCCAACCAGAGGCATCCGTGGCATCGACCACCTGCCGCACCCCGGTGGCCCCCAGCCGAAGCAACGCCTCGCTGTCGCACGCGTCGTGGCGGGTCATCAATGCCACCGTCCGCACCGCCGGAAACGCACGGCTGAATTGCTCCAGCAATGCTGGCGCTTCACCGGCGCAGCGCCGAACCGATACCAGAACCGCATCGACCGGCCGCTCCCGGACCACCCGAAGCGCGTCCCGCACCGATTCCCGGTGCACGAGGGCAAAACAGCCACTGCTGGCGGCGTCCACCCGGGAGCGCTCGGCAGGGTCGAGGACGGCGGCAATGGTGGGAGTGAGCGGCATCGTGAACCTCGGCGCGGGATGAGGCGTTACAGTCGCGTCAAGGCGTCAATTGCCACTCAATGGGCCCCCAGGGCGCCGGGCTGACACTCTGGCACCGGATCCCGCGTACGGGGCCAGCCAGCTAACTTTGGGTACGGGTAGGACGCGATGATCGCGGGCCGGTGCAGGCCGGTTCGAGGAAAGTCCGAGCTCCACAGGGCAGACCGCCAGGTAACGCCTGGGCGCCGCAAGGCGACGGAACAGGGCAACAGAAAGCAAACCGCCGATGGCCCGAAAGGGATCAGGCAAGGGTGAAACGGTGGGGTAAGAGCCCACCGCACTCCCGGTAACGGTGAGTGGCTGGGTAACCCCCGGTC
>JBDSMU010000193.1:0-5966 GCA_039915685.1 Gemmatimonadales bacterium
AGCGGGCCACCGATCCGGTTTTGTTTTTTGACCGACGCACGTACACCACCATGTCACGCGCTCGCACGAATTCGAGCGGTCGACCGGCAAACAGAAAACGGTCGCCTGGCCGCATTCGTGAGACGAACGATTCCTCTACGCTGCCGAGGACCCCGCCGGTGAGGTACCGCACCGTGACCGAAGCGTCGCTCACAATCGTCCCGATTGACATCCGGTGGCGCCTGGACACCTGCGGGTCGGCGGGGTGCCACACACCGTCACCATCGAGGGCGAGCTTGTTGTACTCGGGGTATGCGCGCAACGCTGTGCCCCCATGCGCGACGAAATCCAGAGTCCAATTCCACTCGACCGCTGCAAGATTGCGATAGGCCCACGCCGTGCGTACTTCCGCGAGGAGCTCGTCGCCCACAAAACCGCCGCCCATGGCGCAGGTGACGAGATGCTGAGCAAGCACATCAAGCGGGGCATCGATGCCCTCGCGGGACTCCATGAGTCCAGCCTCGGCGGCCGCCCGCACGGCGGCAAACTCGACCAGCTCGAACGCGTGGGTGGGCACGCACGTGATCCGGCTCACCCTCCCCGGCGAATGCCCGCTCCTGCCCGCCCGTTGCAGGAGGCGGGCAATCCCCTTGGGTGAGCCGATCTGCACCACGCGGTCAACTGGCGAAAAATCGACGCCGAGATCGAGCGACGACGTGCAGATCACCGCACGCAGGCTCCCGTCCCGCAGACGATCTTCCACGACGGCCCGGTGCGCGCGGCTCACCGAGCCGTGGTGCAACCCGATCTCCGGTGCCAGGTCGGGGCATCTTTCCAATATCGCTCGATACCATAACTCGGTCTGGGAACGGGTGTTGGTGAACACCAACGTTGTGGTGTTGGCACGCACGATGGCCGCCACGTCATCGACGAGCGTCGTACCGAGATGCCCAGCCCATGGAAACCGGTCAATCCGGACGGGTATCACCGCATCGATTACAACTTCTCTCCGAACGTTGCCCTTGACGAGCATGACCGGGCGAGGTGCTCCCGAGGCATCGAGACCACCAAGTGCGTTGGCCGCGACAGTAATGTTGCCGAGGGTTGCCGACAGCCCCCAGGTTCGCAGTGCTGGTCTCCATCGCCGCAGCCTGGCCAGGGCGAGTTCGACCTGGACCCCTCGCTTGGAGGCCATCAACTCGTGCCACTCATCGACCACGATCATCCGCAAATCGTCGAACAACTGGGCGGCGTCGTCGCGGGCCAGAAGCAGCGACAGGCTCTCAGGAGTGGTAATCAGTGTTGTCGGGAGCCGCTCACGCTGGCGAGCTCGGCGCGATGCGGCGGTGTCACCAGTGCGCTGCTCCAGCGTCCAGTGCAGACCGGATGCCTCG
This sequence comes from Gemmatimonadales bacterium, assembly GCA_039915685.1. Taxonomy (GTDB): domain Bacteria; phylum Gemmatimonadota; class Gemmatimonadetes; order Gemmatimonadales; family GWC2-71-9; genus Palsa-1233. The sequence continues at coordinate 1,374 of JBDSMU010000193.1, forward strand.
AGCGGGATGCGCATCGCTGCCTCGGTGTCCGCGGCCAGCGCGCGGAGCGGGGTGATCCAGAGCGCGCGGAGCGGCGCAGCTGACCGTCTGGTTTTGCGTCCGGATGGACCAGAACCCTCGGCCGCCTCACGCAGCCCCTCTTCCACGACCGGCAACCATACCGCCCACGTTTTTCCGGTGCCCGTCGCGGCGTGGACAAGGCCACTGCGGCCCTCGGCATACGCGGTGAACACCTTGCGTTGATAAGGGAAGGGATTCCAACCGCGTAGCTCGAACAGAGCCTCCAGTTCAGGGCTGAGCATCGAGCAACTGCCGCACGGTCTCGAGGGTGTCCGCATCGGCGGCCAGCTTGTCGGTCCGCCAACGCGCGATCCGGGGGAAACGGACCGCGAGCCCGCTCTTGTGACGCTTTGACGGTCGGATTCCCTCGAAGGCGAGCTCGAAGACCAGCCGCGGCTCCACCATGCGCACCGGACCAAAGCGGTCGGTGGTGTGCCGCCTGACGAATCGGTCGACCTCGCGAATCTCAGCATCTGTCAGGCCGGAATATGCCTTGGCGATGGTGACCAATACGCCGGCGTGCCACACGCCAAAGGTGTAATCGGTGTACAGTCCGGCACGGCGTCCGCTACCGGGTTGCGCGGCGGTCAGTACGGCGTCAATCGACAACGGATCAACTTTCCACTTCCACCATGTGCCGCGCACCCGGCCGCGTGCGTAGGGCGCATCGCGTCGCTTGATCATGAATCCCTCGGTACCCATCGACCGGGCATTCTCACGCACTGCGGCCAGCTCATTCCAGCTGTCTGCATCGACGAGTGGCGACACGGTCATCGCCGAACCGAGCGATTCCACGACGGTCTCGAGGCGCTGCCGACGCTCGTCCATCGGCAAGTTACGGATGTCGACACCGTCCGCCTCGAGCAGATCGTACGCCACGAACACGACCGGAACCTCGTTGATGATGCGCCGCGACGGGGTCTTCCGCTGGATGCGCCGCTGGAGCGAAGCAAAGGGCAGCGGTTGGTGCGTTGCGTGATCCCATGCCAGGATCTCGCCATCGAGGACGGTACCATCGTTCAGTCGGGTCGCCATTGCCTCGATCTCGGGGAAGCGGCCGTTGAGCATCTCCTCGCCACGCGACCAAACCCACGTGCCGTTGTCTCGGCGTACCACCTGTGCCCTGATACCATCCCACTTCCACTCCACCAGAAAGTCGGCGGGCGCGCCGAGGTCGTCCGTACTTCCGTCGATTGGCGCTGCGAGACAAAAGGGGAATGGGCGGGTGCCCGGGCTCTCCCCGTCTCCATGCTCTACCAGCCTGGTCCACGCCTCGGCGGAAGGTTCCCACGCGCCCATCAGTCGGTACGCAATGACATCTACGGGCTGGTTGCTTGCGCGCGCCACCGCCCTGGTGACAAGCCCGGAACCCACTCCCACCCGAAATGCGCCGGTCAACAACTTGTTGAACACAAGGCACTCGGTGGTGTTCATCATGGCCCATGTGGCGCGGAGCGAGTCCCGTTGCGAATGTTCATCGAGGCGTCGAAGGGGCAACAGCCGTTGCTCAATGATGTCCGCGAGGCTCACCGAATCAACGTTTTTGTCGCGCTCGCCCAGGAGCAGCGCCACCGTTTCGGCTAGATCACCAACCTGATGATGAGACGCCTCGACCAACCAGAGCGGCAATCCCGTCTCGGCGGCCGCGATCACGCGAAGCGCGGGGCCGCTGAGGATTCGGCGGGGTCGATTCCCCATCAGTACGTGCAACGCCCATGCGGCATCTCTCGGCTCTGCGGCGCCGAAGTATTCCTCCAGCAGGGCCACCTTGTCATTGGTCGATGAGGACGCGTCAAGCGCGGCGAAAAGGGCGGCAAAGGCCTTCACGGCGAATCGCCGACCGCTGGCTCGTTGTCCTGCTCTCCCTCCCAACGCGTTGGAACAACCCCGGCATCGAGGCCGAGCTCGTTGAGGTAACGAGCCAACACATCGGTGAATCCGTGGGTCGCAAGCACCCGCTCGGCTCCCGTCGCACGGATGGTGGCGACCAGTGCTGGCCAGTCCGCATGATCCGACACCACGAACCCGCGGTCGGCATTGCGCCGCCGTCGCGCCCCGCGAACATGCATCCAGCCCGACGCGAACGCCGTGCTGACATCGCCGAACCGATGCATCCACGGCGAGGTTGCGGCCGATGGAGGTGCCACCACAACCCCGGCTGACCAGTCGGTCTGCGCCATCGCGCTGGCTACCGGTGTCGTCGGTGGGAGGTGGATTCCCCCCGCACGGTAGAGGGCCGTCATTCCCTCTACCGCACCGTGGGTCCAGATCGGGATGTCGAGACCGTCGAGCATGGAAAGAAGTCGCTGGGCCTTCCCGAGCGAGTACCCGAACAGGACGGAGGTCGTGCCTGCAGCACGATTCGCCGTGATCCATTGGTGTATATCCCGAACGACTTCGGTGTGATCGGGCCAGCAATACACCGGCAGGCCGAAGGTGCACTCGGTCACGAACACGTGAGCTCGTTGGACCTCAAACGACGCGCACGTCGGGTCAGGTTCGGTCTTGTAATCACCCGAGATCACCCACACTTCGCCACGGTGCTCGACGCGAACCTGGGCTGAGCCGAGTACGTGACCCGCGGGGTGGAGGGAGACGCGCACTCCGTTGATCTCGGTTCGCTCGCCGTAGGCGATCGATTCCACGCTGCGACCTCCGAGACGCGCCGCCGCGATCGCCTGACCGGGTGCCGCGACCAGGTAAGCAGCCGATCCCTGGCTCAGGTGGTCCGAATGGGCGTGCGTGATCACCGCCCGGTCCACCGGCTTCCACGGGTCGATGTAGAAGTCAGCGACGGGACAGTGTAGTCCACGGTCCGTCGGAACAAGGAGCGTCAGGGGGCAGCGCGGTCAGGGGACACGAGAATTACTCCGGAATGGTATCCCCCGGTGACGTCAGTGGGGTGGTGATGCTGCACCTCCAGCAGCGCGTGTCGGGTAGGCAACGTCCGGCGGCGCGTCGCCGCGGGGCCAGTCCTCGTACTTGCGGGCGAAGTCAGGCCTGCTTCGCGACGTGACGTAGGCCGCCACATTCTGGGCATCCTTGTCAGAGAGCGTGCCCGGCATGTCGAACGGCATGTTGGCTTTGATGAATCCTGCAGCAGTGCGGATGCGTGACATCCCCGCCCCGATATTGAACGATCGCGGCCCCCACGTCGGCGGCGCGAGCGCTGTGCCCTCACCGCCTTCCCCGTGACACCGCGCGCATTGCGCGCCGTACACCGCAGCGCCGGCGATGGTGTCGCCGGTGAGGGCGTCGCTGCGTGGCACACCCTGACCAGGAATCGTGGCGCCAACGGGCACTCCGCGCGCCAGGAATGCCATGTACGCCACGATATCGCGCAGGGCGGGATCGTCGAACGACAAGGCCGTGCCGTTGAGCGAACGCTCGAAGCAGGCATTGATGCGGTCCTCAAGCCGGATCACTTTCGCCCCACGGGTTCGGTACTGCGGAAACTGGGCGTAGACAGCCGACCACGGAATGGCGTTCGGCTGGCGGCCTTCATTGAGGTGACAGCTGGTGCATCGCAGATCATTGCCGACATGGGAGGGAAGGGAATCTCGCGTGGCGAGCAGAATGGCGCGGCCGCGACGGATGCTGACGCCAAGGTCGCCACCGGGAATCGCGGTGTCGGGTACTGCGGCCACCGCCTTAGTCGTATCCGGCTCTGCCACCCGGCCACCTGAGCTGCACGACGCAGCGAGGAGGCCGACGAACAGTCCGAGTGATCGAATCGCCATCGACGGCCTCCGGGCTGCGGGTGCGACCGGTCGGATCAGAAGAGCATCTCGATGCCGAACCGGAGCGTCCGCGGCGGTCCATAGACAAAGAGCGGCTGGGTGAAGTCCCGTGCGGCGGACCGGTAGAGTGGCAGCAGCTCAGTCTGGCCGGCGATCAGTCCATTGCTGTCGAGGTCGGCCGAGCGGCGATACCGTGGCGACTCGAACGGGATCGGGTCGGGATTTGCATTGTACGCCGCCAGCGCCAGTCGATCAATGGTGGCGTCGGACGCAAACGGCGATCCGGTGTCACGGCGCACCGAGGTCTGATTGCGGGTGTTCAGAAGATTTCGCACATCGAGATACAGACCACCCTCGAAGCGGCCAAACCGAAGTGGGCGACGAAGCAGGGCGTCCACCGTCATTTGGCTCGGGAGTCTGGATCCATTGGGCTCGAGAGTCAGGGAGTCACCCGTTTCATCGGTTTTCGAGTACGGCAATCCGCTCCCATACCGAAACACCCCCGCCGCGGTGAGTCCGCCAAGCGGACGCACCCCCATGATTTTGGGGCCAGAGGTGGGGAGGAGTTCTCCGTCGATGGTCGCGATCAAGGCAAGGCGGCGGTCATAGTCCAGCGGAAACTGCGAGCGCGCCGGCGCAGCGAGGGTGTCGCCATTGGTCGGGTCGATCTGGATCAGTCGCTGCAGCTCGAATGCATCAGTTACCGTCGCCTCAGCTTTCTGCACCACACCTGCGAGACGGGCTCCCCAGCCATTGTGACGTTCGCGCTCGAAGATCACCTCAAGACCACTCA
>JBDSMU010000047.1:0-4951 GCA_039915685.1 Gemmatimonadales bacterium
GATGCGCGTCACACCGCGACGCTTCACCACTCGGCAGCTCTCACAGATCGGCTTCACACTCGAACGAACCTTCACTGCATTTCTCCGGACCCGGGTTTGCGGGATAGCAGGGAATGATAGGGCCAGACCGTGATGGACGCAAGGCAGCCTCGAGTCACCAAATGGGCGTCGGACGGCCCATCGCCGATCAGGCCCCGATGGCGATGCGGTACCCCTCATATGCCGCCCGGGGGTCGGCGTCTGACGTAATTGGCCGCCCCACCACCAGGTGCGTGGCACCTGCCGCGAACGCAGCTTCCGGCCCTGCCACCCGCGCCTGATCACCCGCATCTTCCCCGCTCCGCCGGATCCCCGGCACCACGATCCGTCCCGACCCGACCACGGAGCGCACCACCCCGATCTCCTCGGGCGAGCAGACCACCCCCGCCGCCCCTGCGTTCATGGCGATCGCCGCGAGCCGAGCCACCTCCGCTTCCACCCCGCCGACCTCGCGGCCAACCACCGCGCCGAACCCCGCCGGGTCGTGCGACGTGAGCACCGTGACCGCCACCACCGCGACCTTGCCCCCAGCCGCTTCCACCGCCGCTGCGATCATCGCCTCACCGCCCAGCGCGTGCACGGTCACCATCTCGACGCCGAGGTCGACTGCCGCCGCCACCGCCCCCTTCACGGTGTTCGGAATGTCGTGCCACTTGAGGTCGAGAAAGACGGGATGGCCGTTCGCCACCACCGACCGCACAAACCCCAACCCGGCGCGAGTCATCATCATCGACCCGACCTTTACGGCGCATCGGTCTGGAAGCGTATCGAGCAGCGCCACCGCACTCGGTGCGTTGTCGTGGTCGAGGGCAACAATGAGTTCAGCCATGTTGGTGTCCAGGGAGTGCACGGATAATGCGTTCAGGGAGTCGCGGGTCGGCCAGCGCTGCCGTGCCGATGGCAACCAGTGACGCACCGGCACGCTGGTAGTCCTGCACGTCGGCAACAGTACAAACCCCGCCCAACCCGATCAATGGAAAATCAGGACAGCGCGCGGCCACCCGCGATACCGCCAGAATGCCCGACGCCAGCAGGGCCGGACCGCTGATGCCCCCGAAGCCGTTGCCGAGGCGCGGCCTGCTGCCGTGATAGATCATCCCGGGGAGCGTGTTGACGAGCGACGCGCCATCAGCGCCAGCATCGCGCGCGACTTCCACCAATCCCGGAATGTCGGGCAGTGCCGGCGACATCTTGGCGAAGATCGGCCGACGCGTCGCCGCGCGGCAATTCGACACGACCGCGCGGATCGAGTCGGCGTCGGCGCCGAACTCCGCGCCGCCTGCGGACGTGTTGGGACACGAGAGATTGAGTTCATACGCGACGTGTCCGCCGAGGTCGTCGAGCCTCGCGATCACCTCGGCATACTCGGTGAGCGTGAACCCGACCACGTTGACGATTACGGGCAAAGTGGGAACGTGGCCCGCAAGCCATGGTAAGTCGTCGTCGCGAACCCGATCTACTCCGGGGTTCGCCAGCCCGACGGAGTTGAGCATCCCACCGCGAAACTCCGCGACGCGCGGGGCACGGTTGCCGGCGCGCGGCGCCAGCGACACCGCCTTGGTAACGAGTCCGCCGAGTCGGTCGAGTTCCATCACGCCACCCAGCTCACGACCATACCCCGCGGTTCCGGACGCCAACAGGATCGGATTCGAAAAAGTGATGCCGGCCACGGTGCACGCCAGCGTCACGGGATGTCGACGCCGCCGACCGGGACGTCCACCGTGGTCGGCCGTGGTCGGGCTGGTGTGACACTCCGCACACGCCGGTTCTGCGCAAAGATCATCAGCGCCAGCTCAAGCTCGCCGAAGCGCATATCCTCACGACCTTCCAGATACGCGACGTACGGACTCTCCACCAGCGTCACCACGCGTTCGCGCAACGCTTCGGCGGAGTCCGGTTCGAGCGCGATCCGCGCGAGCAGCGCCTTGGCCAGATAGGGCGAGAGCGGCCAGTCGCGCTCGAGTCGCGAGAAGAAATAGGTGGCCAGCGCCGGGGCACGCAGCGAGTCGCGCGCAACCTCGCCGTGAATGAAGGTGAGCATGTCGCCTTGGGGCGTGCCGGAAATGAGCGAGTCGTGTTGCACACGCAGCCCTTCGGCGAGGCGCCCAAGCACTGCAAAGCGCCCCGCGGTCGAGCCGTCGTCGGTGCTGAGCTGCGCCAGCGAATCGACCGCGACGCGAAGCGTTGCAGCCGATGACGCCCCGGCCAGCAAGCGCTCGGCGATCATCAGCCGACCCTGCATCGACAGATTCGGATCATTGATCGCGACAAGCATCTCGAGGCGGCTGTCGGCAGCACCGCGATCGGTACGGAGCGCACCCCGAGCCGCCGCATAGAGCAGCGCGTTGCGGCGTTCACCGGCAACGGACCCATTCGCGGTGAGCCGGGTGAGAAGGGAGTCTGTGACAACACGGTCCGACGCCGCAAACGATTCGACCACGCCTCGCCAGTCGCGCGCCGTGTCGGGCTCGGAGAGCAACGGCTCCAGTTCGGTCCATACCTCTGCGCCGCGACCGAGTCCGGCCAGCGCGACGGCGCGATCCATCCGCACACCCGGAGCGTCGATGCCGTCAAGCACCGTGAGCGCGGCGTCCCATTCACGCGCCAGCACGTGACTCCGCCCCGCTCTGGTGCGGGCGTTCTCACGCACTTCCGGGTCGGCACTCGACTGCAGTCCAATGAACAACTCACGTGCACGGGGGTCACCGGCCTTGTCGAGGCACCCCGCGAGCTCGAATTCGAGCGGCTCCCGCCACTCTGCGTTCGGCAGGGCGTTGCGTGCGGCATCAAGCGACGCGATTGCACCGGGACAATCGCCGGACCTGGCGCGTGCGCGCCCGCGCAGCCAAAGCGCCTCTGCCCCGTTCCGCCCCTCTGGATTGCGGGAATACGCCGTGTCGGCCTTGACGGCCGCGCTGGCCCATGCCGAGGTCGCCTCGAATGGCCGGTCATTGCGCTCCAACGAGATTGCCTGGTCGGAGATCCGGCGCGCGTGATACAGCGAGTTCGACCACGAGCACGCCGGCACGAGCGCGCACACCGCCAACAGGGCGAGGCGGGTCATGAGCCACCACCCTTCAGCGAATCACCGCTCTTGCGGTCGAATTCCTTCAGGTAACTCACCACTGCGTCGGCGATGGCGCCGGCAAGCGACTCCTGGCCCGATCGCGTGCTCATTAGCCGGCCATCGTCGGGGTTCGTGCTGTATCCCATCTCGATCAGGATCGCCGGTCGGCGCGCCGTGGTGAGCACCGCGAAGCCTGCCTGCTTCACGCCGCGATCGGGGCCGTCGTGGGCCTCGCGCAGGTGCGACTGGACCAGTTCAGCGGCGCGCCCCGATTCGCGCAGGAACTCGTTGGTCTGAAGGTCCTTGAGGATGAACTGCAGCCCACCCAACCGACCGTTCTCCTCGGAGGCCATCTCGTACCGAATCGCCTCATTCTCCATTCGCGCCACCCGCGCCGCGTCCTCGGTCCGTGCCTCGGCGAGAAAGTAGGTTTCAAATCCGCGCACCTTGCTCGCGCCCGCCCTGGGCTCCAGCGAATTGACATGCAGCGAGACGAAGAGGTCGCAATCGGTCCGGCAATACCTCGGCGCGCGGTGCGAAAGGTTGATCAGCGTGTCGGTGGTGCGCGTCATCGTCACCTTGATGCCCCGCTTCTCCAGCTCGGTGCGGAGCCGCAGTGCGACGGCGAGGTTCACGTCCTTCTCGCGCACGCCCTTCGGGAAATACAGGCCGGGGTTGCCGGGGTCGGTGCCGCCGTGTCCGGCGTCGACCGTGACGTGATGACCGGATCGGAGTGAGGCAGGCGTCGCGGGTGGGGATCCCGCCGGACGCGCCGGCGGGCCGGTGGTCAGCACCGATGGCGTCGCACCCTCCAACAGGATCGCACCCACCGGATTCCAGCGCCACGCACCGCGAGCCGGGTCGGCCAGCACTTCGGCGACGAACGCGAGCGGAACAAAGAGCGAATCGCCACGTCGCACGCTTGACGCCGGCATTCCACGGATCTCCTCTCCGTCGTCGAGCAGCGGCGTGCCCGCCAGGAAACGGAAACTGCCGGCGGCGGTGCGAAACATCGTCCACTCGATGCCCGGCTGCACGGTGCCGCCGACGCTCCTCGCGAGCGGCCCCAGCGGAACGAGCGCACCGTGAATCGGGTGTTGCATGAGGGCGATACGGGTGACACCGCGCGCCGTGCTTACCTGCAGCTGCGTCGGCGCACCGGCAAGCGTCACAAGCGTGGCGAGGATGGCGAAGATGCTCACTGCCTTCCCTTCCATGCGATGGCGCGAGCGATCTCACGACCTGCTTCCGCTTTCTTGAGCGATTCCCGCTTGTCATGCGCCTTCTTGCCCTTGCCGAGTGCAATCTGGATTTTCGCCTTCCCATTCATGAAGTACAGCTCGAGCGGGATGAGGGCGAGCCCCTGACGCTCGACCGCACCGATCAGCTTCTCGATCTCCTTGCGGTGCAGGAGGAGCTTGCGGGAGCGGATCGGATCGTGATTGTACCTGTTCCCCTGCTCGTATGGCGTGACGTTCATCCCTTCGAGCCATACCTCACCCCGGGAGACCCGGGCGAAGGCCTCCTTGATCGATGCGCCTTTCCGCCGGATCGACTTGACCTCGGTGCCGGTCAGCACGATTCCCGCCTCCAGGGTGTCAAGGATGAAGAAATCGTGGGCCGCCTTCGGGTTCCGGGCGACCGAAAGGCGCTCACGACGCTCCTCGGCGGCGGGGCTGGCAGGCTTGGTGGACATGGGTTGAAGCATAACGAACGCTCGTGACGGATGCTTGACGCTGCGAGCCCGGAACGACTAGGTTTGCCGCCTCGCCGAAGTGGTGGAATTGGTAGACGCGCTGCGTTCAGGGCGCAGTGGGCGCAAGCCCGTGGGGGTTCGAGTCCCCC
>JBDSMU010000054.1:0-2566 GCA_039915685.1 Gemmatimonadales bacterium
TCGACAACCGGGGCCTGCCTGGCGATAGCCGCGCCGAACGGTACGTGCTCGACGAGGCAGGACGTACTGCCACCCTGGCGGCCGCCTACTTCTCGCTGCCACCTACGTCGGCGATCCTCGGCGGCTCGACGCAAGCCCTTCCCGGAGGGCGAATGCTGGTGGCGTACGGAAATGGCAACCGCGTGCAGGAATACGACTCCGGGGGAGCGATCGTATGGGAAATCCATGGCAATCCGGGCTACGTCTTCCGGGCCGAGCGCATATCCTCGCTCTACAGTCCGGGGGTCAGGGCGTCGCACTGAGAAGAGCGGAGGATCTGATCCCCCCGCGTGCCCTCCGGCGCCGGTACCTCGAGCATGGTCAGCATGAAAGCGTAATCCGTCGCGATCTCGCGCAGCCGTTCATACCGCCCCGATGCCCCGCCGTGCCCCGCCCCCATGTTGGTAAGCAGCAGCAGCGGCGCGTCGTTGGTCCGCATGCGCCGCAGGCGCGCGACATACTTTGCCGGTTCCCAGTACATCACCTGTGAGTCATTGATCGCGGTGCGGACCAGCATCGCCGGATAGTCTACCGCGTGCAGGTTGCGGTATGGGTCGTAGGCTTCCATCCAGGCACGCTCTGCCGGCACGTGCGGGTTGCCCCATTCTTCGTACTCGCCCACCGTCAGCGGCAGCGTTGCGTCGCTCATCGTGGTCACCACGTCGACGAAGGGGACGTGACTCACCACCGCCGCGAAGAGGTCGGGTCTAAGATTGGTGACCGCTCCCATCAGCAATCCGCCGGCACTGCCCCCCTCTATGGCGAGCCGACCGGAGGCAACTCGTCCGCTGTCTTGCAGGTGTGCGGCGCAGGTGATGAAATCGGTGAAGGTGTTCATCTTGTGCTGCATCCGGCCGGCATCGTGCCACGCCTTGCCGAGGTCTCCCCCGCCCCGGATGTGGGCCACGCCGAAGACCACGCCGCGGTCGAGCAACGACACCCGCGACGACGAGAACGACACCGAATAGGGATAGCCATAGGCACCGTAGGCGGTGAGCAAGCCCGGCGCGGTGCCGTCAACCTGCACATCGATCCGCCTCACCAGCGAGATCGGGACCGTGGTGCCGTCGGCTGCGATCGCGTGAGTGCGTTCTGTGACGTATTGCGTCTGGTCATACCCGCCCAGCACCTCCTCTTGCTTGAGGAGGTTCAGCGTCTGTCCGTCGAGATCGTAATCGAAAATGGAGGTCGGAGTCACGAACGATTCGTATCCGATACGGATGGTCGTGACGTCCCACTCGGGATTGGCGTGCATGCCCACGTCATAGCTGGCCTCCGGGAACGCCACCCGATGATTTTCCCCGCCGTCCATCCGGCGCACGTGGAGTTGGGGAACCCCGTCGATGCGCTCGCTCAGCACGATGTGGCCAACGAATGCATCGATGTCCTCGATCATCACGGAGTCGTCATGCGCGACGACCTCCTCAAGCACATCGTGACTGCCGTCTACGGGAAGGCGGGCCACCCGGAAGTTCCGCCCGGTGTCGTTGATCCGAATTAGGAAGTGTGCGCCGCGGTGCTCGATGTCGTACTCGATCTCGCTCCGACGCGGAATCAACGTGCGCCAGAGGCCATGCGGATCGGACGCACGAAGCACTCGGCATTCACTGGTCGTGTGACTTCCGCTGGTGAGTACCAGCCAGTCGCGGCTGCGGGTGCGGCGCACGCTGAGCGAAAACGCCTCATCCGCCTCGTGCAGTACCAGCTCAGGCTCGCCACCGATCGCCTGTCGCCAGAGCGTGTCGGATCGCTTGGTCACCTGATCCTCGGTCACGTACAGCACTGTCCGGCTGTCGTCCGCCCATGCGACGCTGGTGACACGTTCCGCCACCAATCGCTCGCGTTTGCCGGTGATGAGATTCCGAATCAACAACCGGTACTGCCGAAAGCCAGTGTCGTCGGCGGAGTACGCGAGGAGCGAATCATCTTCGCTCACGGTAAATGCGCCGAGGGCCATGAACGAATGTCCTTCCGCCATCGCATTCAAGTCGAGCAGCACTTCTTCGGCGCTGCCCTCCACCCTGAGGCGGCGAGCATGCACCGGGTACTGCATCCCTTTCTCGAAGCGACGGTAGTACTCGTACCCTCGGAGCGGAACCGGCACAGAGACATCGGTCTCCTTTATGCGGGCCACCATTTCGTCGTAGAGTTGATGGCGCAGCGCCGAGGTGGGTTCGAGCACCGCATCGGCGTGCGCGTTTTCGGCTTCGAGGTAGAGGATCGTCTCGCGATCCGCCCGGTCACGGAGCCACGCGTATTCGTCAGGGGCAGCCGGGTCGTGGCGTGGTGCGGCGACGGGCGCGGGGGACGCAGCGAATCGAAAGGTCATCGACGAAAGATATTCCGTACGGCGCGCAGGACCGATACACCAAGCCCCGCTGCCTGGGAGGGCAACGGGGCCTGATGATGGAGGCGCAGGGAATCGAACCCTGGTCCGAACCAACTTCCGGGACCGCTTCTACGTGCGTAGGCTCTGCTTCACACTTGGCGTCGGGCCGGCACAGAGCCAGCCTTCCCGACGTTGACC
>JBDSMU010000063.1:0-4595 GCA_039915685.1 Gemmatimonadales bacterium
AGTCGACCCGGATCCTCCTCAACTCCCGCAGCCGCTCCCACCCTGACGGGCTGGGTGGCAACAGCGGGGTGCTGGGACGCTACCTGATGGACCACACGATGCAGGCTGGGGCGCGCGGCGTGGTGCCGGGATTCGAGGATCGTCGCACCACCGGTTCGCGGCCCAACGGCGTGTACCTGCCGCGTTTTCGCAACGTTACCGACCAGGAGCCGAACTTCCTGCGGGGATATGCGTATCAGGGGGGTGGTTATCGCAGCGTCGAGGGGTGGCGCCGAGGGGTCTCGAAGCCCGGATTCGGCGCCGACTTCAAACGCGAGCTCCGCACGCCCATCTACGGCGCGTGGCGGATGTCACTGGGCGGGTTCGGTGAGTGCCTTCCCCATCCCGATAACCGGGTCACGCTGCATCCCGACAAGGTCGATCGCTGGGGGGTGCCGGTGTTGCACATTGATGCGCGCTGGCGTGACAACGAGAAGGCGATGATGAAGGATGCCCAGTTGGCGGCCGCCGAGATGCTCGAGGCGGCGGGTTGCACCAATGTGAGCACGTACGACAACCAGACGCCGCCGGGACTGACGATTCACGAGATGGGCACGGCGCGGATGGGGAAGAACAGGAAGACCTCGGTGCTCAACCGCTGGAACCAGGTGTGGGATGCGAAGAATGTCTTCGTCACCGATGGCGCGTGCATGGCATCCTCGGCCTGCCAGAATCCATCGATCACGTTCATGGCACTGACTGCCCGCGCCACCGATTACGCGGTACAGGCGCTGAAACGCAAGGAGCTCTGATGGATCGTCGAACATTTGTGGGCACGGTGGGAGCGGTCGCCGCATCGACAACGATGCCGTCGATGCTGTTGGCCGATGACAAGATCGACAAAATCGGTCTGCAGCTGTACACCGTACGCGACCAGATGAAGATCAGCGTCGAGCGCACCCTCGCCAACGTGGCCCGCATCGGATATCGTGAGGTCGAGTTTGCCGGTTACTTCAACCGGCCCGCGCCCGCGCTCAAGCAGCTGCTCAAGCGCAACAAACTTTCAGCGCCCGCTTCCCACGTCGGGATCGACGCCGTGCGCGGCCCGTGGAGCCGGACGCTCTCGGAGGCGGAGGAGATCGGTCACAAGTGGCTGCTTGTGGCATGGCTCGCTGAGTCTGACCGTGATACGGTCGATGCGGTGCGGCGCACTGCCGACCTCTTCAACAAGGCAGGAGAAGACGCGAAGCGATTCGGGATGCGTTTCGCCTACCACAACCACGACTTCGAGTTCAAGGAACTAGGCGGACGTCCGATCCTCGATCTGCTGCTGGAGCACACCGATCCGAAATTCGTTGACTTCGAGATGGATCTCTACTGGACGGTCAAGGGTGGCGCCGACCCGCTCGCCTACTTCGCCCGGTATCCGGGGCGGTTCCCGCTGGTGCACGTCAAGGACGGGGGCCCGCCACCGGATCGAACGATGACTGAAGTTGGGAAGGGCGTGATCGACTTCAAGCGAATTTTCGAGGCGCGGAAGCAGGCCGGTATCAAGCACTACTTCGTGGAGCACGACAACCCGGCGAATTCGCTCGCCAGCGTCGCGACGTCGTACCGCTACCTCAAGTCACTCCGGTTCTGATCGGCCATGAAGCGCCGTTCATTTATCGGATCGACCGCCGTGACGCTCGGCGCGATGGGTACCGGTACGCTGGCTGGTGCTGCGCGGCGCCCAATGGGTCGGCTCCGACAGTCGGTCTGCAGGTGGCCGTTCGGGAGCATTCCCTACGGCGATTTCTGCGAAATGGCCAAGCGAGTCGGACTCGGCGCCATCGACCTCGTCGACCGTCGAGACTGGGCACTTGTGCACCGGCACGGGCTCGCGGTCAGCACGGCCAACTCCACCGATCGCCGCGACTTCATCTCACGCGGGCTCAACGACCGCGCCAACCATCAGTTGATCCTGAGTGAACTTGAGGCCGTCATTCCAGCGGCCGCTGAGGCGGGGATCCCGAACGTGATCGCGATGTTCGGCAATCGCGGCTCGATCAGCGATGAAGACGGCATTGCGGCGTGTGCCGAGGGGCTGGCGAAGATTTCGCCGCTCGCTGAACGGCGTGGTGTCACGGTGATCCTGGAGATGCTCAACAGCAAGGTCGATCACCGCGATTTCCAGGGTGACACCTCGGCGTTCGGGATTGCGGTGGCGGAGCGCGTCAACTCGTCGCGGGCCCGCCTGCTGTACGACATTTATCACATGCAGATCAGTGAAGGCGACATCATCCGAACGATCCGGAAGCATGGCAAATGGTTCGCGCACTATCACACCGCCGGAAATCCCGGTCGACACGAGATCGGTGCCGATCAGGAGCTCAACTACTCGGCAATCGCTGCGGCGATTGCCGACACCGGCTTCACCGGCTGGATCGCGCACGAGTTCACGCCGCGCGGTGACGCGGCGGCGGCGCTGGCGGAGGCACGAGATCGCTGTGCCGTCTAGGTCGCTTGCCCGGCTGATTCTGGCCCTTGCCACGGCCGCGGTGGCGGCTGCGCCCCTCGGCGGGCAGGACCACGCGCAGCACGCGATGAGCCATCAGGGGATGCCGGCGCTGCGTCCGATTACGGTAGGCAGTCTGCATACCGCTGCCGATGTGCAGTTCATGCAGGGGATGATCGCGCACCACGGACAGGCGATTCACATGTCGCGGCTCGCCGACCAGCGGGGCGGTGATGCGCGACTGATCCGGTTTGCGAAGAAGATCGACCAATCCCAGATATCAGAGATCGTGTTGATGCAGGGGTGGCTCCGCGACCAGGGGCAGATGGCGCCCGATACGTCGGCGTATCACAACATCATGATGACCGGTATGCTGACGCGAGAAGAGCTGGCTGAGCTTGGTTCGCTCCGCGGCACCCCGTTCGACACGCGCTTCCTGGAGTTGATGATCAGGCACCATGAGGGAGCACTGCAGATGGTGGCCGGGTTGCTGGCCGCATCCGGCGCCGCGCAGGACGTGGATGTGAACGTGCTGGCCAACGAGATCGAACAGGTGCAAAGCGCGGAGATCGACTTGATGCGACGAATGCTGGCCAACCTTGAAGGAGCCCAACGATGACTCGATCGCTTCGCCACGTTGTTGCTGCCGCGGCCGCCCTGTTTCTGGTTGCGTCGCCCGCCCTTTCAGCGCAGACCTATCCCAAGGGCGGCGATCCGCGCGACGGCCTCAAGGCTGGGCTCACCAACGCGGGGGTGGCGATTCAGGGAATGCGCCTGCTGGGCACGGCGCCGAAGCCGGCGGCATTCGATTCGGTGCGTGGTCTCACCTTCGTCAATTCCGACATGGCCTTCCGCGGCAACCTGGTCTATCAGGGAAACTTCTCGGGCTTCTCGATCTGGGATGTGAGCAATGCGGCGAAGCCGAAGATGTTGTCGGCGGTGTCGTGCGTCACGTCGCAGGGTGATCCCACGATCGTGGGGCACCTCTTGTTCGTGTCGGCTGAGGGTGGTGGAAACCGGAACGATTGTGCCAAGGGTGGCGTGAAGGATCCGGCCGATCACATGGCAGGAGTGCGGATCTACGATGTGTCAAACCCAAAGGTGCCGCGGCTGGTCAAGAATGTGCAGACCTGCAAGGGATCGCACACCCACACGTTGGTCCCGCATCCGACCGACAAGGGCGTGGTGTATCTCTATGTTTCCGGGAGTCAGGGTGCTCGCGCGGAGATGGCGGGTTGCGTCGCGGGAACCGATCCGGCCGATGAAGCGAACTCGATGTACCGCCTCGACGTGATCAAGGTGCCGCTGGCGCATCCTGAGCAGGCGGAGGTGGTGACGGGCGCGAGGATCTTCACCGGGCTCGCGCCCGCGCCCCGACGTGGTGGTGCTGCTGCGGCTGGGCGCGGTGGTGCGCCGACCGGACCGCGCAACTGTCACGATGTCAGCGCATATCCGGCGATGGGGCTACTGGCGGGGGCGTGCGGGAGCTACGGGATGCTGGTCGACATCTCCAATCCGGAAAAGCCGGTGCGGCTCGACGCGGTTGCCGACACCAACTTCTCGCTGTGGCACACGGCGGTGTTCAGCAACGACGGCAGCAAGCTGCTCTTCACCGACGAGTGGGGCGGCGGCACCCAACCGATGTGCCAGGCCACCAGCCAGATGGAGATGGGTGGCAACACGGTGCTCACCATTGGTGCCGACAAGAAGATGACGCAGCACGCATACTTCAAGTTGCCGACAGGCCAGAGTGCGGAGGAGAACTGTGTCTCGCACAACGGGTCACTGGTGCCGATTCCCGGTCGCGACGTCGTCGTTCAGGGGTGGTACCAAGGTGGGGTGAATGTGGTTGACTTCACCGACGCATCGAAGCCATTTGAGATTGCGTACTTCGATCGTGGGCCGATCGATGCGCCGCCTGCCGCGGGCGACACCACCCGCGGACGCGGGACGATCGGCGGGTCGTGGGGCGCGTACTGGTACAACGGGCGAATCTATTCATCCGAAATGGCGCGCGGGCTCGACATCCTGGACCTGGTGCCAAGCGCGAACCTCTCGGCGAACGAAATCGCTGCAGCGAAGTTGGTGATGATGGACGAGTTCAATCCACAAAGCCAGC
>JBDSMU010000064.1:0-6662 GCA_039915685.1 Gemmatimonadales bacterium
AGGTCGTGAAGGCGATGACTGAATCGGGTCAGGCACGACAGGCACTCGAGTTCGCGCCGATCATCAAGGGAAGCGGCGATCCCAGTGCGTCCGACGACTTCGCGGGCCTGATGCTCGTCGCTGCGCAACAGGTTGCCAACGCGGAGACCAAGAACTGGCCTTTGCTGGTGGCATTGGCTGAGGGCGCGCTGGCCGGCGGGACGACCTCCGCGGACCGCGTTGTCCCGGCGAACTACATGCTCGGCATCGGCTCCTACTATCAGGTGGCCGACCTCTCGCAGCGTGCTCGGGCTCAGAAGTCCTGTTCGCTGGCGCGCGAGGAAGAGGTGCTGATCGGGAAGGCCATTCCTGCGCTGACATCGGCCGCAACGAGCCCCAACGAGCAGATCGCTGCGACCGCCAAGCAGCTCCTCGGCCCGATGCAGCAGGAGCGTGGTGCAATCCCGCAGCTGCTGTCGAGCTTCTGCAAGTAGCCCTTCCCAAAGGCGGCCAGGTCCCCTACTTTCGGGCCTGGTCGCAAGGGGCTGTAGCTCAGTTGGTTAGAGTGCCGCACTGTCACTGCGGAGGTCGCGGGTTCGAGCCCCGTCAGCCCCGTCTCCCGCCACCCCGCCCGGATTCCGGACGGGGTGGTTTGTTTTCACCGGATCCATGACCGACCCTTCCTCGCTGCACGTCCCCGTTCTCCTTGAGCCCATCATCCGACGGGCACGCGGCGCCCAGCGCGTAGTCGATGCCACCCTCGGGCACGGAGGCCACGCCGAGGCTTTCCGGTCCGGCGGCGCGGAGGTGCTTGGCATTGATCGCGATCCCGATGCCATTGCCACCGCTCGTGCCCGTCTCGGGGAGCGGCGAATCCGGTACCTGCACGCGCCGTACGCATCCGCGGAGGCCGTCCGGGCCGTAACAACTTTTCAACCCGACTTCATCCTCCTCGACCTCGGCGTCTCGTCCCGGCAACTCGATGCGGAGGAGCGGGGTTTCAGCTTCCGTGTCGGCGCACCCCTCGACATGCGGATGTCGAGCGAGGGGCCCGGAGCTGCGGAGTGGCTCGCGGAGACCCCGCATGCGGAGCTTATGCAGGTCTTCCGGGAGTACGGCGATGAACGCCACGCGCGGCGACTCGCCGACGAAGTGGTCCGGAGGCGGGCCAATGCTCCGTTCCTCATCAGCGACGATCTGGTTGGCGCCATTCGGGGTGCGCTGGGGCCGCGTTCGGGGCCGGGTGACTTTGCGCGAATCTTTCAGGCAGTTCGCATCGCGGTCAACGACGAGCTCGGCGGGCTCGAGCGAATGTTGCCAACATTCCGTGATGCGCTGGAGGACGGCGGGACTCTTGCGGTGATCAGCTACCATTCCGGGGAGGACCGACTGGTGAAGACGACGTTCCGGGCTTGGAGTTCGGGATGCACCTGCCCAAGCGGACTGCCCCAGTGCGTTTGCGGCAAACTCCCACTGGGCACGGTCGAACCACGGCGCGCAACGATGGCGGCGGCCGAAGAGGTGTCGGCCAATTCGCGGGCCCGCAGTGCCAGACTTCGTTTCTTCCGGACCAACGATGCAGGTTAAGGGACGACATTTCGTAATCGCCTGGACCGGGGTGTTCCTGCTCGTCGCGGGAATCATCGTGCTGCGACTCCGGCGCTCCTTTGCGATTGCCGACCAGGTGGCCACGTTGCAGTTGAGCATCGATTCGCTGCTCGCCGAGCGAGCCGAGCAGCAGAACGCCATTGGACCGCTCATGGGTGAGCAGCTACGCATTCGTGCCGAGGCGCTCGGCCTCCGCGTTGCCTCCGATAGTGAACTTGTCGTGCTGACCCTCCCACCGGTTCCCTGAATGGCCAAGCCCTCAACCCGGATCGCGTTTCTGCAGGGGGCGCTCGCCCTCGCAGCCGCAGCGGTTCTTGCGCAATCGTTCCGGGTGTCGGTGGTCCAACACTCCGTGTGGAAGGCTCGTGCAGAGCAATCACGCTCAAAGCTGAAAACGGTACCGGCGTGGCGCGGCACCATTTACGATCGCAATGGCGCTGCCCTCGCAGTCACTCGTGTGAGCTACCATATCAACGTCGCTGTGGACCAGCTCAGGGACACCACGAAGGCTGTGCAGCTACTGTCGCAGGCGCTCGATTTGCCCATCGAAACGGTCGCCGGGCGGCTCCAGCGTTCGCGCAATGCCTACTTCCACGGTCCGTACTCTGCGCAGCAAGTGAACCAGTTGCGGGGGATAATGGGCGTCTATCGCGACCCGATGCTTGATCGGGCGTATCCACGGTCGCCGCGGGCTGCACCGCTTCTCGGTGGCTTCGATCGGGACAGGGCGTCGGGTCGGGGTGGACTGGAAGCTGCTTACGACAGCCTGCTCAAGGGTGTCGACGGACTGAAAGTGCTCACAGTTGACGGTAAGGGCAGCGCGTTCGAAGGACCGAATGCGACAGTTCGCAGGCCGATTCGCGGCAGTGACATCTACCTCACCATCGATGCGAATCTGCAGGGAATTGCCGAGAACGCCCTCGAGCGCGCGCTGATCCAGTTCGATGCTGACGACGGCGACATCGTCGTGCTCGATGTGCGCTCGGGCGAGGTGCTCGCACTCGCATCGTTGCGGACGACGGCGGGTGGAGCACCACGGCCCACGGCTTCAGCAGTGGTGGAGGAGTACGAGCCCGGCTCGACCGCAAAGATCTTCACCGCCGCAGCAGTGCTGCAAATGGGCGCCGACACCGCTCCACGGTCCGGCATGGGGGGCGTGTGGAACATGCCGATCGGTCGGGGTCGCGTCCGCCAGATCACCGACGCGCACCGCGTCGATGGTTTTCTCACCCTGGGCGAAACGATCAAGCACTCCAGCAACATCGCGATCAGCCAGTTCGCGCTCGGGCTCCGACCCGAGCAGCACTACGCGGTGCTGCGCGACTTCGGATTCGGCACGCCGGCCAACCTCGGATTCCCGGGGGAGGGTCGCGGGATGCTGCGCCGGCCGGCAGTGTGGGAAAACAACCTGCTTTCGCAGGCGTCGATCGCGCAGGGCTATGAATTCATGAGTACGGCGGTGCAGATGGCATCGGCGTACGCCGTGCTCGCCAATGGCGGAACGCTGCTGCGTCCGACGCTCGTGCGGGAGATTCGTGGAGACAGCGCGGGTGCGGGATGGGTGCACCACCCCGAGGTGATCCGCAGGGTTATCGACAAGGCGGTGGCCGATCGAGCGATGCGCTTCCTCGCGTCGGCCACTGACAGCGGCGGGACCGGTACCAAGGCGCAGTTGGATCGAATCCAGGTGGTCGGCAAGACCGGCACCGCGAAGCTGGTGGAGCATGGGCAGTACATCCGGCTCTACCGCGGGTCGTTCGCCGGTGTATACCCGGGCGACGCGCCGCAGGTCGTCATTTATGTCATGATCAACAAGCCCCGTGGTGCGGCCTATTACGGTGGGCTTGTTGCGGCCCCGGTGGTCAGGTCGCTCCTGCAGCAGGGGTTGGCACTCCACAATTCGCCGCTCGACCGTAGGGCGCTCACCGGGACCGTTGCGACACGACCGCCGCGACCGGCGGCAGGGCGATCGACGCCGCCGACGCAGGTGGTCGCGGTGCACGCTGGTGTGGTGCGCAAACCGACTGCCATGCCGGTCGTGCTGCCAGCCGTGCGCGGCCTCGACGTGCGTCACGCGGCGCTGGCGCTGCACCGTGAGGGCCTGGTGGTACGGTCGATTGGACGAGGGGTCGTTCGCGCATCGGTGCCAGCGGCAGGTGAGACGGCCCGGACGGGCACGGTGGTCACCGTGTACGCCGACTCAACACGATGACGCTGGTTGAGATCGTTGCGCTGTTGCGAGCGCGTGACCTCGTGGTGAGCGCTCCGAACGACGGTCTGGATGTGACGGAACTCGCGGTGGATTCTCGCCAAGCGGTCCCCGGAAGCTGCTTCATCGCGATCCGCGGCTCGGTCGACGACGGCACGCGGTTTGTGGCAGACGCCGTCGTCGCAGGCGCGGTCCTGGTGGTGTCCGAGGAGGCAGCCGATGCCGGGGTGCCGGTGGTGGTCGTTACCGATGCGCGGCACGCCGCAGAAGTGCTCGCCGCCGAATGGTACCAGCGTCCTGCAGACTCGCTCGTGCTGCACGGCATCACTGGCACCAATGGCAAGACAACGACCACGGCGTTGCTGCGCCACCTCCTCAACGCCGCGGCTACGGCGGGGAGCATTGGAACCCTCGGCGCATTTGACGGGACAGGACGCACGGTCGCGTCGACGGCGGGCACGCTCACCACGCCCGGACCGCTCGATCTGCAGGCGACTCTTCGTGCGCTGCTGGATGCTGGCGTGACGGATGTCGTCATGGAAACCTCCTCCCACGCACTGCACCAGGGACGTCTCGATGGATTGGTGTTCGACAGCGGGGTCTTCACCAATCTGACACGCGATCACCTCGACTACCATCAAACGATGGACGCGTATCGTGAGGCCAAGCTCAGGCTCATCGACCTGGTCAGCGGCGACGGGGTGCTGGCGATCAACAGCGATGAGCCGGCGTGGGAGGCGCTCTGCTGCGACCGACGCGCCGTGACGTGGGGCCTGGGTGCTGATGCGATGGTCCGAATCACCGAGATCGCCCAGGTCACGGCGGGAAGCCGCTTCCATCTCGCAGGACGTTTCGGCGCCGGCGAGGTGAATCTCCCCCTCCCGGGGGACTTCAACATCAGCAACGCGGTGGCCGCTGCCGCAGTGGTGCTTGGGCGCGGCATGCCGATGGCGGAGGTCGTCAGACGGCTCGAGTCATCACCGCAGGTACCGGGGAGAATGGAGCGCATCATCGATGCGCCATTCCACGTGATCCGTGACTACGCGCACACCCCCGACGCGCTCGAACGGGCGCTGGCCACACTCCGGCCGATCACGCCCGGTCGAATCATCGTCCTCTTTGGATGCGGCGGCGATCGCGACCGTGGAAAGCGACCGATGATGGGTCAGGTTGCGGCGGCGGGGGCAGACCACGTGATTGTCACCTCCGACAACCCGCGAACCGAGGATCCCGACCAGATCATCGACGACATCGTACAGGGAATGCCGGCCGGGAGCTACGAACGCGAGGTCGACCGGCTGGTGGCCATCTCGATCGCGACCGGCGGTGCGCGCGCCGGCGATGCGGTGCTGCTCGCCGGTAAGGGCCATGAGACCTATCAGGTGATCGGTACGGAGTCGGTGCCTTTTGACGAACGCTCGATCGTACGGAGCCTGGTGCGATGATCGCGCCATGGACCGACCATCAGGTCCGGGCGGCCCTCGGTCTTGGTGACGGCGACGATCGGCCGTACGACACGGTCAGCACCGATACGCGCACGATCGTTCCCGGCTCGCTGTTCGTCGCGCTCCGTGGTGAGCACCACGACGGGCACGACCACCTCGTTGGTGCTCGTGCGGCGGGTGCCACGGGTGCGGTCGTGCAGCGTGGCACCGTCCCGCTAGACGGACTCACCCGCTACGAGGTCGATGACACCTTGCGGGCGCTTGGCGATCTGGCGGCGTATCGGCGGCGCGCGTTCACCGGGCCGGTGATCGGGATCACGGGCCAGAACGGGAAGACCTCGACCAAGGAAATGGTGGCCGCCGTGCTCGGGACCCGGTGGCGAACCCATCGAACCCGCGCCAACCTGAACAACTTGGTGGGGGTGCCGCTGACGATCCTGGAAGCTCCGAACGACAGCGAGGCGTGGGTGATCGAGGCAGGCGCCAACCAGCCCGGCGAAATTGCACGATACCGCGAGATCATCCGTCCGGATATCGCAATGGTGCTCAACGCGGGTGCGGGGCACCTGGAGGGCTTCGGGTCGGTGGCTGGGGTGGTACGGGAGAAGCTTTCGCTCACCGATGACACGCCGCTGGCGATCGTCGGCATCGTGCCGCCGGAGCTTGCGGCAGGCGCCCGCGCGCGGGCTCGCCGCGTCCTGACGGCCGGGCTCGGTGACACCGACGTTCATCCCGATCGGGTGAACATCACCGCTGACGGACGCGCGGTGGTCGGCATCGACGACGTGGAGTTCGCGCTCGCGGCGCGGGGGATCCACCAGGCCGGCAACGCGATGTTCGCGTGGGCCGCCGTGCGTGAACTCGACCTCGATCGGGACGCTGCCGCACAGGCACTCGAAGGATTCACGCTCCCCGGCGGGCGCGGCGAGGTGATGGCGGTCGGCGATCTCACGATCGTCAATGACAGCTACAACGCGAATCCGCAGTCGTTCGTCAGTGCGATCGCGCTGACCGCGGCGATGCGGGAAAACCGGCGGGTGGTGTTCGTCGCCGGGACGATGCGCGAACTCGGGCCGGACGCACCAGCGCTTCATGCCGAAGTAGCGGCGGCATTGGTGGCACTGCAACCTGATGTCCTGGTGCTGATTGGTGACTTCGTGCCCGCCATCGAATCGGTGCGCGCCGCATTCCGCGGAACGCTGCTCACGGCCCCGGACGCCGAGGTGGCTGGGCCGATGGTGGCCGAGATCCTTCACGGCCAGGAGTTGGTGGTCCTCAAGGGCTCGCGCGGCGCGACGCTGGAGCGGATCCTCCCGTTCATCCTTCCCCGCATGACGAGCTGACGCGATGCTCTATCACTTGCTTGCCCCGCTCGGCAGGACAGTCATCCTCTTCAACCTCTTCAACTACATCTCGTTCCG
>JBDSMU010000102.1:0-25677 GCA_039915685.1 Gemmatimonadales bacterium
GAACTCGGCGCGCACCCGGGACTGCTGAAGCAGTTGAAGGCGGGGTTGCGAACTCCGTCGCCCACGCCGGTTTAAAGGGTTGAAAGCGTTGAAGGGTTGAGAGGTTGAGAGGTTGAGAGGTTGAGAGGTTGAAGGGTTGACAGGTTTACGGGTGATGGCACGTCGTGCGGCTCACAGCATCATCTCGATCTCGTCGCACGCTCCGCCCACACCATCTTCATTGCGGACGATCTCACCGACCGCTTCGGCACGACGCCTGACACCTTCATCGCCGAGCAACGCGGCAAGGTTCCGTGACACCGCACCCACCTTGTAGCGCGACGGATAGGTAACGCGAGCCACGCCCAGCTCCCGCGCACGATGCGCGTTGTCTGGCTGGTCGTTGCCGTGCGGGACCACCAGCATCGGCAGTCCCGCTGCCAGCGCGTGGTGCAATGTTCCCACCCCACCCGGATGCACCACCGCTGCGGCGCGAGGCAGCAGGTCCGGGAACGAAGCGACCGGCATCACATGCACCGACGGCGGCAGTGCCGGTGGAACGTTGCGCTCGTGACCACCAGTGACAAGCACCGCCCGGACTCCCAGCCGCGCCGCAGCGGCCGCGCTGACCGCATAGAACTCATCCGCCACCGCGACAGCCGTCGAGCCAAGTGTGAACACCACGGGCGCTGGCCCATGATCAAGAAACGCCAGCGTGGCTGCATCGAGTTGCGCTCCGCCGTTCGCGCTGTGGAAGATCGGGCCGGTTAGCTGTGCCTGGGCGGGCCAGTCCGGCTGAGGCTGAGCGAGTACTCGCGAAAACAGCGCGAGCACTCCACGAGGAGAATGTTGCCCCTCAAACATCGGGTTTGCTCCTGGTGGCAACCCACGATCGCGCCGCAGGCTCGCCACCGGCGCTGCCCAGCTTCGGCTCGCGGCACGCGCGCCTGCGACCAGGGAGCGTGAAAGCCCCGGGATGCGGTGAAGCCGCCGAAGCCACGGTGCCGGTGGTACGACCGGCATGTCGTGCGCCGAGAAGAACGAGATCGGCGAGAGAACCGTCGAGATCCACGGCATGCGCAACTCCTCCGCCACCACCGGGCCTGCGAAGGTGATCGGATGGGTCACGAGCAGGTCGAACTCCGGCGCTGCCGCGCGCAGGTCGTCGAACGAATCCCGCACCGCATTCATCAATAGCGTCTTGATCAGGTATCTCGTACCGAACAAGGGGCTGGTGATTCGTCGAACTGTTTCGAGATCCGAGGGGTCGACGTCGGGCCGGATCACGATACACCGGATCCCTGCCGCTTCGATGTATTCCCGGTAAAACGCGCTGGTGGCGATTGCCGCCTCGTGCCCGCGCGCCTTGAGACCGAGCGCGAGTCCCACGAAAGGGTTGATGTCGCCGTACGACCCGAGTGTCGTGAGGAGGATGCGGGATGGCATTGATGGAGAAGATAGAGCGTTGAAGGGTTCAAGGGTTGAAAAGTGGAAGGGTTGAAGGGGTAGACACCCCTGCTCGCCCCCGGCAACTTCCACCATGACCGAGACATCCGGCACGCCCCGAGCCGTCCCGACCGCAGATGAGGCACGCGCCGTTGCCGAGGCCGCGCGTGAAACCGAGTGGTCGGCACCGAGCTTCGTGAGGGAGCTCTTCGATGGGCGCCTTCGCCTCGACCTGATCCATCCCTTTCCCGAGCCCGACCCCGTCGATCTCGCGCGCGCCCAGCCGTTCCTCGAACGCCTCGAAGCGTTCATGGCAGCCGAGGTCGACAGCGACGCGATCGATCGCGACGGCAAGGTGCCTCAGTCTGTGGTCGATGGGCTCCGCGACCTTGGCGCATTTGGAATCAAGATCGCGCAGACGTATGGAGGACTTGGGCTCTCGCAGTATTCCTACACCCACGCGATCGCACTGGTGACATCGCAGGATGGTTCACTCACGGCGCTGCTGTCGGCTAGCCAGTCGATCGGCGTCGCCGTGCCACTGACGCTGTTCGGCACCGACGAACAGAAACGCCGCTATCTCCCCCGCTTGGCAGCCGGTGCGATCTCTGCATTTGCGCTCACCGAAACGGAGGTCGGCTCGGACCCAGCCGGTCTTACCACCGAGGCGGAGCTTTCTGCCGATGGTACGCATTGGTTGCTCAATGGCGAAAAACTGTGGTGCACCAACGGCCCGGTTGCCGAGGTGATGGTAGTGATGGCCCGGACGGGCAAGCGCATCACCGCCTTCGTGGTCGAGGCGGAGTGGGAGGGGGTCGAGGTCGTGCACCGCCTGGCGTTCATGGGGTTGCGCGGGATCGAGAATGGTGTGATGCGGTTCACCAACGTTCGGGTTCCGGCGGAGAACGTCATCTGGGGTGAGGGAAAGGGCCTCAAGCTGGCGCTGATGACCCTCAACACGGGTCGGCTCACACTCCCCGCTTCGAGCGCTGCTGGCGCCAAGCGAGCGCTGGAGATCACCCGGCGCTGGGCAGCGGAGCGGGTCCAGTGGGGAAAGCCGATCGGCCAGCACGATGCCGTCGCGCAGATGCTCGGCACGATGGCTGCCGACACCTTCGCCATGCAGGCAGTGAGCGACATTGCATCGTTGCTTGCCGACCGGCACGATGCCGACATCCGTCTCGAGGCGGCGATGGCGAAGCTGTGGAACTCGGAGGTTGGGAGCCGGATCATCGACGACTGCCTGCAGATTCGCGGCGGTCGGGGGTATGAAACCACCGATTCCCTTCGGCTGCGCGGCGAGCGCCCGGACCCCGTCGAGCGCATGTATCGGGACTTCCGGATCAACCGGATCTTCGAGGGATCGAGTGAGATCATGCGCCTGTTCATCGCCCGTGAAGCAGTGGACACTCACCTGCAGGTGGCCGGTGACCTGATCGACCCACGGAAGCCCATGAGCAGCCGCCTCCGGTCACTCGCGCGCGCAGCAGGTTACTACGCGACGTGGTATCCCAGACACTGGTTCGGGATGGCGTTCCTCCGGCACGGCGCGTTCGGGACGCTCGCCACGCACGTGCGATTCGTTGAGCGTGCCTCGCGTCGACTCGCGCGCACGCTCTTTCATGCGATGGTGCGCTACGGGCCGAAGCTCGAGCAACGGCAGTCGGTGCTCTTTCGCCTCGTCGATGTTGGCGCAGAGCTCTTTGCCATGAGTGCGGCCGCCAGCCGCGCACACCAACTCGCGAAGGCCGGGAACCCGAACGCCGTCGAACTCGCGGACATCTTCTGTCGCCACGCGCGGCAGCGGGTCAATCGGTTACTTGAGGACGTCTATGGGTCCGACGATGTCGCGACCTATCGGAGCGCGCAGCGCGTGCTGGCTGGTGATCACGCCTGGGTCGAGTCCGGCATGGTGCGCGCCGTCGCGACGGATAGCACCCGGTCAGGGTAGCGCCGAGCTCGCGAGCTCGCCGGTGGGATCGAGCGCGCGCTGGTACCCGACTGCTGCGCTGAAATCTGTTGGTCCGCGGTAGGAGACCTCGTACACCGCAAGGCGATCGGGAAGGTGTTCCATCAGCACCATACGGCGTGGCGCACCAGCGGGACCGGCCTCAAGGCGCAGGCTCAGCGTGCCGAGTTGCAGCCTTCTGGCGTATACCAGCGTGCGGAAGCTGTCGGCCTCCTCCACGTACACCTGCCACTGCTGGCCGTCATCCCATGTCGGCCGACCGCGCACCATTTCAACCCGTGCAGCAATCACCACGCGTTCGAGTGTGCCATCACCGTCGAGATCAACCGATGCCGTGCGGTGATAATTCCAGCCGTCCGCGCCCGCGGCGGCCGGCGGTTGCCCCGAATCGACGAGCACCACCGTCGGAGCTGGCGCGGTATCGGCTCCCGAATCGATGGCTGTGGCGACGGCTCGTGAATCGACCGCTGCCGACTCGGGGCCGTCGGGGCCTGCACACGCGACCACGACCGCGACGGCCACGATGGCCGCGACAGCGAGTCGCGTGGTCATTCGGGACAACCGATCACGAGCACCTTGTCGACCAGCGTGTTGCGCTGCAGCACCGTGCGTACCAACTCGTCGATCGACTCGACCGCCGCACCACGATGGGCGTCGAGCCGGAACGAGAGCCCGCACTGCGACGGGATGGTCACGAACAACCGACCTTCCCCCTCGATCGCGGTGGCACCGGGCCGCGCCAGCAGCTCGTCGAGTTGGGTGCCGACGCCGAGGGAATCGGCGGTGCGCCACCTTGGATCGGTCACCATCACGCTACGGACGGTGTCGCCCTCGACCCACCCGACCAATCCGCCGCTGTCCGAGCTGGTGCGAAGCTCCCGCACCATCGTGCCTTCGGGGCCGGGTACGACCGTGTCGACCGAGGCCGGGCAGGCGGCGCGCGCGCTAGCGACCGACATCCCGATCTGGAAGCAACCGACCTCGGTGCCCGACATCGCCTGAATAGCCGGCATCGAATCGATCGCAACGGGAGGTAGCGAAGCAGAGTCCACCGATTCGGGGGTTCCGTCCCCTGCCCCGCAGGCAGCCACGAAGGCGGCCGTGGCGACCAGTTTCGACACTCTCGGCATCAATCCTCCTGTGGTGGGGTCCCGAAAGAGCAGACGTGCGAAGGCCCCCGACGCCCACCGATCGATGCCCCCCGTTGACTTCCCGGTACAGTCGCCGCACCTTCGGTCACCATGATTTCACGCACCTGCGGCCATCACGTCCATCACCACCACGGAATTTCCGGGGCGGGTTGATGTCGTGTGGCCGGTAAACGGACAGCGAATCCATCAACGCCGACCCCTGGTCGGCGTTCGTGTTTCTGCCATTTGAAACACCGCCGAACAAGGGTCGAGGAGAGTCGGTGAACCTCGATACGAATGACGGCGGGCTCCGGTTGGGGCTGCCGAAGGGACGCATGCAGGCAGAGATCTTCACGTTGCTCGACGCGGCGGGCCTGACCGTACGCGCGGGGCAACGGGAGTACCGGCCAACCATCGCCGGAAGCGGGTTCAACGTGAAGATCCTGAAACCGCAGAGTATCGTCGAGATGCTGGCGCTGGGGTCACGGGACGTCGGGTTTGCCGGCGCCGACTGGGTTGCCGAACTCGACGCAGAGCTGATCGAGGTGCTCGACACCGGCTTCAACCCGGTCGATCTCGTCGCTGCAGCGCCAGCGGCGCTGTTAGCCCGAGGTCCGCTGAACACCCAAACCGGTCTGCTGGTCGCGACCGAGTACCCGCGACTCACAACGGTCTGGCTCCAGGACGGCGGTATCGACGCCAGTATCGTGCATTCCTGGGGCGCGACTGAGGTCTTTCCCCCCGACGATGCCGACCTGATCGTCGACAACACGTCAACCGGGGCCACACTCGTCGCCAACGGCCTCGCGATTGTGGACACCTTGATGCGCTCATCGACTCGACTCTATGCCCATCCCCGCGCACTGGATGATGCGGCGCGGTGTGCCGACATCGACCGACTGGTGATGATGCTGACGTCGGTGCTCGAGGCACGGGGTCGGGTGATGGTGGAGGTGAACGTGACGCCTGATCGCCTCGAAGCGGTGTGCGCAGCGTTGCCGTGCATGCGCGAACCGACGATCGCTGCGCTCCACGCCTCGGCCGGATTCGCGATCAAGGCCGCAGTGCCGCGCGCCGACCTGGCGCGTCTGGTACCGTGCATCAAGGCAGCGGGCGGATCCGACATCGTGATCACCGCGCTCACCCACATCGTGCCGTGAGCACGTCGCCGCCACCGGCACCGGCCGCTCGAATCGCCGCGGCCCACCCATATGCGCCCCGTCGGCCCGAGGGGGCAATCGACCTCGATCTTGCGGGCACCGAGGGATCCGGGCTACCCGCCTCCAACCTGTCGCGTACCGGGGCGTCATGTGGCGCCGTGTCCCGGTATCCGGATGTTTCCCGATTGCGCAACGCCCTCGCGGCCCGACATGGCGTCGAACCCTCGCAGGTGCTGGTCACTGCTGGGGCGGATGAGGCACTTGAACGCCTCTTCCGGGCGTATCTCGAACCGACGCGCGAGGTGATCCTGACCGACCCGACCTTCGAGATGCTTCCTCGCTACGCGCAGGCGTGCGGGGCAACCATCGTGCGGGTTCCGTGGACCTCTTCGCAGTTCCCGCTCGCGGCGCTGCTCGACGCGATTACACCGCGCACGTCGTTGATCGCGGTGGTCACACCCAACAATCCCACCGGTGCCGTGGCGACCCTGACAGACCTCATCGCGATTCACGACGCCGCGCCGAGCGCCGTGGTGGTCGTCGACCTCGCCTACATCGAGTACGCCGACAGCGATCCCAGCGCTGCGCTTCTCGCCCTCCCCCGTGCAGTGGTCGTGCGCACATTCTCCAAGGCATGGGGGCTGGCGGGGGCGCGCGTCGGATATGCGGTGGGATCAAAGGACGTGATCGCGGCGGCGGTGACCGCCGGCAACCCGTACCCGGTGTCGTCACCGTCGCTGGATCTCGCGCGCGAGGCCGTGGACACCGGGGAGGATGCAATGCTGGAACGAGCCCGGCACGTCCGTGGGCGTCGCAGCCGCCTGCTGGCCTCGCTCAAGGCCGCTGGAGTTCCCGCGATCCCGACGCAGGCAAATTTCGCGTGCGTGTCGCCCGCGAACCCCAGGTGGCTCTGGGATGGGCTCGCAGGACTCGGGATCGGCACCCGACTGATCGAAGCCACCTCGCCATCCCACGTTCGCATCACCGTGCCCGATGACGAAGGCGGTTGTCGCCGGGTCGACGCCGCGCTGCAGTGCATCACCAATCCCGAATGCATCGTGTTCGACATGGACGGAGTGCTTGCCGACGTGTCGCGCTCCTATCGAACGGCCATCATCGGCGCCGCCGCCGAGTTCGGCGTCACCGTGGTGCCGGCGGACATCCGGGCCATGAAGGAAGCGGGTAATGCCAATGATGACTGGGCCCTGACCGCCGCATTGGTCGGCGCGCAGCGCAAAGGCGTCCCCTTTACCGAAATCAAGGCGGCATTCGAGCGATTGTACCAGGGTACCGCATCCACGCCCGGGCTTCACCTGACTGAAACGCTGCTTGTCGATCCCGGATTGTTGCGCCGGCTTGCAGCGAGGCTCTCGCTCGCCATTGCCACCGGACGGCCGCGTGCCGATGCGGAGCGCTTCCTCACCCGATTCAACCTGGTCGACTGTTTCGCGGCGTGCGTGACGTGCGACGACGGACCCGGCAAACCTGATCCGTTTGCCGCTGCAGAGGCACTCCGGTTGGTCGGTGCGCAGCGCGCCTGGATGATCGGCGACACCCCCGACGACATCCGCTGTGCCCGGCGCGCGGGCCTCCTCCCCCTCGGCATCCTCGCCCCGGGCGACACCGGACCACGAATGACGACCGCGCTCCTTAGTGCGGGCGCCGCGCGCGTCCTCACCTCACTCGACGACCTGGAGGTACTGCTCCCATGAATCCGAGAACTGCCGAATACTCTCGCGCCACCCGCGAGACCGATGTCACAGTGAGCCTCACCCTCGACGGGACGGGGGAGGCAACAATCGCGACCGGCATCGGATTCCTCGATCACCTCCTCACGGCGCTTGCCATGCACAGCGGGATGACGATCGACGCCACGGTTACCGGCGACCTGCATGTCGACGACCACCACACCGTCGAGGATGTCGCATTGGCACTGGGCACCGCCTTCGACCGTGCACTCGGCGACCGACGCGGCATCACCCGATTCGGAAGTGCATACGCACCCCTCGATGAAGCACTGGCGCGCGCCGTGATCGACCTTTCCGGCAGACCGTTCGCGCGGGTCGATCTTGGGCTGCGCCGCGAACAGCTTGGCGGACTGTCCTGCGAGAATGTCCCGCACGCCCTCACATCGTTTGCCACCGCGGCGCGACTCACGTTGCATGTCGATGTGCTCGCCGGGGAGAACGATCATCACCGGGCTGAGGCGGCGTTCAAGGCCGTCGCACTGGCGCTTCGTGATGCGGTACGACCGACAGGCGGCGCGGCCGTTCCCAGCACCAAGGGGTCACTGACGTGACCAGGTCGATTGCGATCGTCTCAACCGGAACCGCCAACGTGGCGTCGATGGAGGCCGGCCTCCGTCGAGCCGGCGCCGAAACGTTCCGAACCTCCGACCCCGATCAGGTGGCCGACGCCGTGGGCGTCGTCATCCCCGGCGTCGGGACCTTTGCCGCCGCGATGAAGCACCTGCGCGAAACCGGTATCGATGACGCGCTGCGCGCCCGGTTCCGTTCAGGGCAACCGGTCCTGGCCGTCTGCCTCGGACTCCAGCTTCTGGGGCGGACGAGCGAAGAATCACCCGGCGAGACCGGGCTCGGCATTGTCGACCTCGACGTGGTCGGGCTGCCTGAAGGTGCGACGCGCCCCCAGCTCGGATGGAACGAGGTCGTCCCGTCTATGCCCGGGATGGTCGAGTGCGGTCACGCCTATTTCGCCAACTCATACTGCCTGCGATCGGAGGCCGAAGATTGGCAACCGTCGCACGCGCATCACGGAGATCAGTTTCTCGCGGCCATGCAGCGGGACCGCCAGCTCGCCTGTCAGTTCCACCCCGAGTTGTCCGGTGCGTGGGGTGTGGCGTTGCTCACCCGGTGGGTCGGCGCATGCTGACTCGGCGGATCATTCCCTGCCTCGACACCAGCGACGGCCGGGTGCTCAAGGGGCGACAGTTCCGCGAGATGCGCGATGTCGGCGATCCCGCCGAGCTGGCCGCCCGCTACGACGCCACTGGCGCCGACGAACTGGTGCTGCTCGATGTGACCGCGACAACGGGCGAACGGCCCCACGCTGCCGAAACCGTGCGCGCGGTGCGCCGCGAACTCACCATTCCGCTCACAGTGGGGGGTGGGGTACGCAGCGTGGAAGATGCGGAGCGATTGCTCGACAGCGGGGCAGACAAGGTCGCGCTCAACAGTGCCGCACTGGTCCGCCCTAAGTTGGTCACGGCCCTCGCCGACCGGTTCGGCACGCAGTGCATTGTGGTTGCGATCGATGCGTTGCAGGTCGGTGAGAAGTGGATGGTACGTGCGCGGGCCGGATCGGAGGACGTGGCGCGCGATGCAATCTCGTGGGCCGCTGAGGCGGAACAACTCGGCGCGGGTGAGATCCTGCTCACCAGCATCGACCGCGATGGCACACGAAGCGGATTCGATGTCGCGTTGCTCGCCGCGGTGACGAGCCGAGTGTCGATCCCGGTGATCGCGTCGGGCGGTGCCCAGGATGCGTCGGATTTTTTGGCCGCGTTCGGGGCCGGCGCCGATGCCGTGCTCGCGGCGTCGATCTTTCACGACCAGGACACCACGGTCGGTGAACTCAAACGAACCTTGGCAGCGTGTGGTGTGGAGGTGCGGCCATGATCATTCCGTCGATCGACATCCGAGGCGGCGAGACGGTGCAGCTGGTGGGTGGCCGCGACCTGGCCATTGCGGCAGGATCGCCTGAGCCATGGCTGGAGCGGTTTGCGATTGCAGGTGAAATCGCCATTGTGGACCTCGATGCTGCGTTCTCCACCGGCGACCAGGGCGACGTGATCGCACATCTCTGCGAGCGGGCACCGTGCCGGGTTGGTGGCGGCATTCGTGACTACGACCGGGCGCGGCGCTGGCTCGACGCCGGCGCTGCACGCATCGTACTGGGTACGGCGGCCCAGCCCGCGCTGCTCACGAGGCTACCACGGGACCGCACGATCGCTGCGCTCGACGCGATCGACGGTGAGATTGTGGTCGACGGATGGAGGCGGCGAACCGGCCAGCACGTCGCCGACCGCCTCCGCGAATTGCGCCCACACGTCGGAGGCTTCCTCGTCACGTTCGTCGAGCGCGAGGGCCGGCTTGGCGGCATCGATGCTGATGCCATCGGCCCGCTGATCGAAGCAGCCGGCGATGCGCGCCTTACCATTGCAGGTGGCGTCACGACGGCTGCCGACGTGGCGTTGCTCGATCAGATGGGAGCCGACGCCCAAGTCGGCATGGCGCTGTACACCGGTGCGCTCGCCCTCGGTGATGCGATCGGCGCTCCGCTCCGGTCAGATCGTGCCGATGGCCTCTTTCCCACCCTGGTGACCGACGAGCGTGGCGTTGCCCTGGGGCTGGCCTATTCAAGCCATGCCAGCTTGCGGCGCGCCGTGGACGAACGACGCGGCATCTATCACTCGCGCCGCCGGGGGATCTGGGTCAAGGGCGAGTCCTCCGGGGCGACGCAGGAGTTGCTCCGCGTTGACCTCGACTGCGACCGCGACACCCTGCGATTCGTGGTGCGCCAGCAGGGCGCGGGATTCTGCCATTGGGGCACGGCAACCTGCTGGGGCGATGGTAGTGGCGTGGCGGCGCTCGAAACCACGCTTCGCCGGCGGCGCGAGATCCCGGAGATGGGGTCGTACACGCAGCGCCTCTGGGACGACCCCGCCCTGCTCGCGAGCAAACTGGTCGAAGAAGCCCGCGAACTGGCCGAGGCCGTCGACCCGGGACATGTGGTGCGGGAAGCTGCCGACGTGACCTACTTCACGGGCGTGGCACTCCGACGCGCCGGCGCGTCGTTCGCTGATGTCGATCGCGAACTCGATCGGCGCGCACTTCGGGTTGCCCGCCGGCCGGGTGACGCGAAGCCTGCCACAGTCGAGAGATCGTCGAGTGACGTGCCATTCACCGGGCTCCGCCGGGTGTTACCCGGAACCCTCCCCGCGAGGATCGCGAGTGCCGTCGATCCCGCGACGGCTGCACGCGCCGCTGGCATCGTGGACGCGGTGCGCCACGGTGGCGATGCAGCGCTCGCGGGTTTCGCACGAGAGCTTGACGGTTGGGCCGACGGCGGTTCGCTGGTGTTCGGTGCTGACGCATTGGCGGCGGCCCTCGCTGAGCTCGATCCCGCGGTGCGCGAGCTGCTTGAGAGGGTCGCGGGTCGGATTCGCGACTTCGCCGTGGCGCAGCGAGACACGATCGCCGAGCTGGAGACCACGGTCACTGGCGGGCGCGCCGGCCACCAGATCATCCCGGTGTCCCGCGCTGGGTGCTACGCGCCGGCGGGACGGTTTCCGCTTCCGTCCTCGTTGCTCATGGGGGTCGTCACCGCGCGGGCGGCGGGTGTCCCGCAAGTGTGGGTGGCGACGCCCGCACCATCACCGCTCATGCTCGCCACCGCCGCGATTGCTGGTGCAACGGGCGTGATCGCCGCCGGAGGGGCGCACGCGATTGCAGCACTCGCTTACGGAACCGAGACGATCGAGGCGTGCGACGTAATCGTCGGGCCCGGGAGCAAGTGGGTCACGGCGGCGAAACGTTACGTGGCCGGTGATGTGGCGATCGACTTCCTCGCCGGCCCCTCGGAGCTCCTGGTGGTGGCAGATGCGTCCGCAGCGGTGGAGGCAGTGGCTGCAGACTTGCTCGCGCAGGCGGAACACGACGCCGACGCGCTGCCGATTCTCGTCACCGCAAGCAGCGACGTGTCCGACGCGGTCGATGCGTCGCTGATCCGGCAACTTGCAGACCTTCCAGCGTCATCGCCGGCGCACGAATCGCTCCGAGCAGGCTATGCGGTTTTGTGCACGACTGAAGCGGAAATCATCTCGACCATCGATGCGATTGCACCCGAGCACCTGCAGCTCTCGGTCGCCAGTCCCGATGCGCTCGCCGCGCGCTGTGATCATGCCGGCGCCATGTTCCTCGGCAACCGATCGGCAGAGGTGTTCGGTGACTATGGGGCCGGCCCGAACCACGTGCTTCCCACCGGCGGTGCGTCACGGCACACCGGTGGACTTTCGGTGATGCACTTCCTGCGGCTGCGCACCTGGTTGACGTTAGATCAGCCGGAACTTCTGGCGCAGGACACCGCGGTTCTGGCGAGACTCGAGGGCCTGGAGGCGCACGCCCGGGCGGCGGAGGTGCGCCGCCCCGCCTAGCGACTAACGCGCCTGCCGGAACGCGCGGGCTGCGGGCGGAATCGGAGTTCCGATTGGCGTCGCGCCCGACGGCGGAAGCCTCGAATCATCGGCGGCGTCGCCCACGATCACGGCGGTTGCCATGGTCCCGGTGACGTTGACGGTGGTGCGGAACATGTCGGGAATGGTGTCGACACCGAGGAGAATGCCCAGCCCTTCGACCGGGAGGCCGACGCTCAGGAGCACGGGTGCCATGATCAGGATCGACCCCCCAGGAATGCTGGGCGCCGAGAACGACACGGCGACCGACGTCACGGCAATCGTGACGAGTTCTGCAGGTCCCAGCGCCACCCCGTACAGCCGACCGACGAAGAGTACACCAACGGGAAGGGCAACGCCGGCACCCAGACGGAAGAGTGAGGTGCTGAACGGCATGAAGAACGCGGCGATGCGCGGCGACAGACCTAGCAATGCCGCACCGTCGATCAGCGCCGGTAGCGCAGCGAGCGACGAGCGGGCGGAGATCGCGATCCCTTGCGCCGGTGCCACGGCGCGCGCGAACAATTGCACGCCCGACCCGCGAACCATCACCAGCAGGTAGAGCGCGCCGATCACCGCGGTCGTGAGCACCGCCGTCACCACGACGTACGCCACCACCGCGCCCAAAGCGGTCACGCCCAGGCGGACGGCGAGCGGCAGGGCGAGCGCGAACACCCCGATCGGCGCAACCGAGAGAATCCACCGCACCAGCACCAGTGTCATCGCACAGACCGCGTTGGCAACGCCCAGCAGCTGTTCGCGATACTCACCGGGCACGCGGGCGGCGGCGGCCCCAAAGAGCAGGGTCGCAACGATCACCGGGAGCATCGTCCCGCTCGCGCCCGAAGCGATGATGTTCGTGGGCAACAGGTTGACGATCCATTCGCGTACGCCCGGGAGGTCGTTCGTCCCGGCGGCAACGCTCGCGGTCGGCACCACAGCGTCGCTCGCATTGATCGTGAACAGGTCGAACAGCGCAGGTGCGACCATGACAGTGAGCCCGGCGACCACCAGGAGCAGAGTGGCGAACACCACGATCGCCCGAAGCCCGAGGGTCCCGATCCCGCTGCCGCCGCCCATCACCGCCACGAACAGCAACGAAACCACCAGGGGCAGCACCGTCATCTGCAGGCCACGCGTCCACAGCGTGCCGATGGGTTCGACCCAGATCGCCATGTCACGCCATGTCGGCGGCGCTACCAGCACCAACAGGATGCCCCCAACGAGGCCGGCAACGAGTCCGGTGAGCACGCGGCTGGTCAGTGACATGCCGGGGAATGTAGTGGACGGCGGACGGGGGATGAGCGCGCGGCCCGTGACCGGTCCGACGCGGGGATGTCGGGGACAGCGCCCTCCAAGCGTCTACATTGTGACGAAGGTTCAGTGCGCGCGTACCTGCCGTGAGACGTCGCCGCCGGCCCCGCACACCGCCGGCGCCGGGCGGAGCATGTTCCTTCCCCTGAATGTTGTGTCCCGGTCTGGAGAGTGAATGGCCCCACGTGCGCCCGGCTGGACAGCCGAAGACGGTAGTCTGCAGGACCCGATCCGCGCAGAATTGTTCGGGCCCGAGCGGCTGGAGCAGCACGCGGCGTCGCTGGCGAACGCGCAGCAGGTAATCAGGATTGCGATCAAGGGCGGCCCGCTGCTTGAACGGGTGCGCGACAACCGGCGCGTCTTGCGCGCGATGCAGGCGCGCATCGCCGAGGCAGTGACGGATGAGCGATGGATCACCCCGTCCGCCGAATGGCTGCTCGACAACTTTTACATCGTCGACGAACAGCTCCGCGAGATCCGGGACGACCTGCCCCGGGGCTTCTACCGCGAGTTGCCCAAGCTGATTGAGGGGCCGCTTGCCACCCTGCCCCGCGTCTACGGCATCACCTGGGCATTCATCGCCCACACCGATAGCCGTTTTGACCCCGACCTGCTGGTCCGATTCATCGATTCCTATCAACGCGTCGACCCGCTCACGATCGGCGAACTCTGGGCGATCGCGATCACCCTTCGCGTGGTCCTCGTCGAGAATCTGCGCCGCTGCGCGGAAGCGATCGCGCGGAGCATGCACGAACGCGAGCGTGCCGATCGACTCGCCGACGAATTGCTCGGGGTCGAGGGCGACCAGGCCTCGACGTCAGCGGCGTTGCTGCAGCGCTACGATGGGATTCCCATTTCCCGCGCCTTCGCGGTCGAACTGGTGATGCGCCTGCGGGATCGCGATCCCGCTGTGACCCCGGCGCTGGAATGGCTTAACCAGCGGCTGGCGCGTGAGGGTTCGTCCGCCGACGACCTGGTAAACGAGGACCATCACCGACAGGCCGCCATGACGGTGACGGTGCGCAATATCATCACCAGCATGCGCTTGGCGTCGGCGTTCGATTGGGCTGTATTCGTTGAGCGAGTCAGCCTCGTGGATGAGCTACTCCGAACGCACCCCACGTATCCGGCGATGGACTTCGCGAGTCGTGACGCCTACCGGCACGCGATCGAGGACCTGGCCCGCCGATCCGGTCGATCCGAACTGGAGGTGGCGCGCGAGGCACTGCTCCGTTCGGCGCCTCCCCCGGCTCCGCCTGGCGGTGTGCCGCGCGAATCCCGACAGGATGACCCCGGCTACTACCTGTTCGGCCGAGGGCGGCGCGAATTCGAGCGCGGTGTCGGATATCGCCCATCGGCCGTGCGTCGCGTCTTTCGCGCGTACCTCGACGCGGCGGTCCCCGGCTACCTCGGGTCGATCCTCGTACTGACGGCGATGGTCCTCGCCATCCCCATCGTGTTGGCGCGATCGGCCGGGGTGGCACCGTTCGATCTTGTGTTGCTCTCGATCCTTGCGCTCATCCCGGCTTCTGATCTCGCGATTGCACTCCTCAACCGGAGCGTGACGGCGATCGTGCCGCCATCGTTGCTGCCACGACTGGAACTCAGGACGGGCATCCCGCCGGAGCTGCGCACCCTCGTGGTCATCCCAACACTCTTCACGTCGCATGAGGAGATCGCGGAGACGGTTGAGCGTCTGGAAGTGCACTATCTCGCCAATCCCGACGGCGATGTGCATTTCGCGCTCCTGTCGGACTGGACGGACGCTGCCACCGAACAAGTCACCGGCGATGAGGCGCTGCTCGGTGCGGCGCAGCGAGGCATCGCCCGACTCAACGCACGGCACGGCGCGGTGCGATTTCACCTGCTGCACCGGCGGCGGACGTGGAACGG
This sequence comes from Gemmatimonadales bacterium, assembly GCA_039915685.1. Classification (GTDB taxonomy): domain Bacteria; phylum Gemmatimonadota; class Gemmatimonadetes; order Gemmatimonadales; family GWC2-71-9; genus Palsa-1233. Next base: position 15,085 of record JBDSMU010000102.1, read on the forward strand.
GAGCGAGGGCGTGTGGATGGGGTGGGAGCGGAAGCGGGGAAAACTACACGAACTCAACCGGCTGCTGCGCGGCGCGATGGATACCACCTTCGTGTCGGTGGATCGCAGCCCGGTCGCCGCGCCGCAGGGCGTGAAGTACGTCGTCACCCTTGATACCGACACTCGTATCCCGCTCGATGCGGTGGCGGGCCTCGTCGGTACGATGGCCCATCCGCTCAATCGTCCGCTGTTTGACGATGCCAATCGCCGCGTCGTTGACGGCTACGCCATCCTGCAGCCGCGGGTGACCCCTCCTCTCCCCGGTCGCGCGGGGTCGCTCTACCAGCAACTGGTGTCGGGCTCACCCGGGATCGATCCATATGCATCGGCGATCTCCGACGTCTACCAAGACATCTTCGGCGAGGGATCGTTCACGGGCAAGGGGATCTACGACCTCGACGCATTCGAGGCGGCGTTGGCAGGTCGGGTACCGGAGAACCGCCTGCTCAGCCACGACCTCTACGAGGGGATCTTCGCCCGCGCAGGGCTGGTGACCGACATCGAGGTATTCGAGTACGCTCCGGCGAGCTACACGGTGGCGGCCGCCCGAATGCACCGGTGGGTGCGCGGCGACTGGCAGCTGCTGCCGTGGCTCTTCGCCCGGGGGCTGCCTCTCGTCGCCAGATGGAAGATCCTCGACAACATGCGGCGCTCGCTCTCCGCCCCGACTGCCTTCCTGACGATCGTCGTCGCGTGGAGCCTCGCCCACGTCGCGCCCATGCGATGGATGCTGTTCATCTTGGCGACCATCGTCATTCCTGCACTGATTCCGGTGGCCGCCGGTGTGGTTCCGCGGGGCCGCGGCATCTCGAAGCGGAGCCATGTCCGCGCGGTGCGACGCGACCTCGAAGCTGCCGGCTGGCACACCGCCGTCACCGTGACGATGCTGGCGCACCAGTCATGGGTGATGGGGGATGCGATACTGCGGACCCTCGGTCGCGTGATCATCACCCGTCGACACCTGTTGCAGTGGACCACGGCGGCACAATCGGCGAGTAGCCACCGCAACCGCATCCGGGACTTCATGGGTCGGATGGCCGGCGCGCTTATCCTCACCGCCGCCGCAGCCGTCGCGGTGGCGTTGAACCAGGCTCCCCGTTGGCAGACGGCCGTCCCGCTCCTCCTCCTGTGGGCGTTCTCGCCAGTGATCGCGCACGCCCTCAGCATTTCACAGCTCAGCGCGCGAACCACCGCCGTTTCCGATGACGATGCACGCACGCTACGACTGATTGCGCGCCGGACATGGCGGTTTTTCACCACGTTCGTCACCGCCGATGAGCGATGGCTCGCGCCCGACAACTTCCAGGAGACGCCACAGCCAGTCATCGCTCACCGCACGTCACCGACGAACATCGGTCTGGCGCTGCTCGCGAACGTCTCGGCGCGAGACTTTTGCTGGATCGGCACGGTGACGATGCTTGAGCGCCTCGAGGCCACCCTCTCGTCGGTCAGGCGTCTGGAGTTGTACCGCGGCCATCTTTTCAACTGGTACGAGACCACCGACGGGCGGGCGTTGGAACCGCGATACATCTCGTCGGTCGATAGCGGCAACTTCGTCGGATGCCTGATCGCCACCGGCAACGCCTGTCGCGAGCTGCTCGATCTTCCCGCCACACCCCCGTCCACGTTGACCGGCATTCTCGACACCGTCGACCTGCTGCGCCGGTCGGTTCGGCACATCAGTGAAAACACGGAGCTCGATCGATCAGTGCGGCGCCGGATCGACGAGCAGATGGCCCGGATCTTGGAACGCGTGGCGGTCGTCCCCGTGACGCCGCATGAGCAGGTTGCGCGGCTCGAGGTGCTCTCGGTCGATGCGCGCAAAATGCTCGACCTGGCGGAGGCAGCCGGTCTGCAACCCGTCGGCGAGCATGATGTGGCGGCATGGGCGGGTGCCCTCATCGAGGATGTGGCGAGTCACCTTGCAGATTTCGATCGGCTCGCCCCGTGGGTCCGGCTTCGGCTTGGCGGCGCCGCCGAATCGTTTGCACCCCTGCTCGCCGGTCCCACGCTGGCCGACCTGCCAGCGCGCTGCACGCTTGTCGCGCGTTCGCTCGCCGCCTTGCGGGACTCCGGCGACGCCGGGTCGCTGGACGTTGATCTTGACAGTCTCCGCATTGCGGTCGAGCAGTGCGAGCGTTCGGCACGCTCGCTGGTGATACGAATTGCGGCGCTGGCGGCAGACACGGCGCGCATGGTCAATGCCACGGAGTTCGGGTTCCTGTTTGATCCCCGGCGCAAACTCTTCTCGATCGGGTACCGCATCGCCGAGGATGCGCTCGATCCCGGCCGCTACGACCTGCTGGCCTCGGAGGCGCGCCTGCTGAGCTACATCGCCATCGCAAAGGGTGATGTTCCGGTGGAGCACTGGTTCCGGTTGGGGCGCTCGCTGACCCCCGTGGGCCGCGATTCGGTGCTGATGTCATGGTCGGGATCGATGTTTGAGTACCTGATGCCCGCGCTGCTGATGCGGACCCCGGTGGGCAGCTTGATCGAGCAAACCTGCCGCCTGGTCGTGAATCGACAAATCTCGTACGGCGAAGAACGCGACATCCCGTGGGGCGTATCGGAATCAGGATACAGTGCACGCGACCTCGAGATGACTTACAAGTATTCCGCCTTCGGTGTGCCCGGTCTCGGCCTGAAGCGGGGCCTCGGCGATGCAATCGTCATCACCCCACATGCCACTGGTTTGGCGGCGATGATCGACCCGGGCGAGGCGGCGAGGAACTTTGCCGAGTTGAGGCGGGTTGGTGCATCCGGTCCTTTTGGCTTCTACGAAGCGGTCGACTTCACCGCCTCTCGTCGCCCGCCAGGTGAGCGCGGCGCCGTCGTGCACAGCTACATGGCGCATCACCAGGGCATGATGCTCGTGGCGATCACCAACGCTCTCCACGACGGCGCCATGCGCTCGCGGTTCCACGCCGAGCCGATGGTGCAGGCGTCCGAGATGCTCCTGCAGGAGCGGACCCCGCGGGATGTGGCGGTGGCACGCCCGCGGGTCGAGGAGTTCACGGCCGTCGGCGACGTCCGCGAATCGGTGCCGGCCGTATCGAGAACGTTTGCGTCGCCGCACACTGCCACGCCAAGAACCCACCTGCTTTCCAACGGCCGATATGCCGTGATGATTACGTCGGCGGGGAGTGGGTACAGCCGGTGCAATGGCCTCGCCGTGACGCGCTGGCGGGAGGACGTGACGTGCGACGACACGGGCTCGTTCGTCTTCCTGCGCGACAGGGAGAGTGGCGAAGCATGGTCGGCCGCATTCCAGCCGTCGGCCGTCGAGGCCTCGGGGTGGGATCTCGCATTCCGAGAGGATCGCGCGGAGCTCAGTCGTCGTGACGGGACCCTCACGACGCGGCTTGAGGTCATCGTCTCAGCGGAAGACGACGCTGAATTGCGACTGGTGTCGCTCACGAATCATGGACGTACGGCCCGAGAGATTGACGTGACGTCGTATGCGGAGGTGGTCCTGGCCCCCCATGCCGCGGATCTGGCCCACCCGGCATTCTCGAACCTGTTCGTGAGCACCGAGGTGGTGAGCGAGGCGAATACGCTCTTGGCGACCCGCCGGCAACGATCACCCGACGACCCCGAAGTGTGGCTGGCGCACGTGGTGGCAACATCCGGAGGAAGCGGTACGCTGCAGTGGGAGACAGATCGATACCGCTTTGTGGGCCGCGGCAACTCGCTCCGCACGGCTGACGGGGCAGTCAGTGGACGTCCCCTGTCCAACACGGTGGGGGCAGTGCTCGACCCGATCGTGAGCCTGCGCCAGCACGTCACCATTCGTCCCGGGCGCACGGTCCGTCTCTGCTTCTCGACCGTGATAGCGGAATCGCGGGACGCGGCCCTTGATCTGGCCGACAAGTACCAGGATCTCACGATCTTCGAGCGAGCCGGTACCCTCGCGTGGACCCGCGCACAGGTCCAGATGCACCACGTCGGCATCGGCGCCAACGAGGCACACCTGTTCCAGGAACTCGCCGCCCCGCTCCTCTACGCCGATCGAGCGATGCGGGCGCCTGCCACGATCATCAACCGACAGCACGGCGGCGCGTCGATGCTCTGGCCGCATGGGATTTCGGGCGACCTGCCACTGGTCCTGGTCACGATCGACGACGCGGAGGATGTCGGCCTGATCCGCCAATTGTTGCGGGCGCACGAGTACTGGAAGATGAAACGCCTCGCGGTGGACCTCGTCATTCTGAACGAACGGGCGCCATCGTACGAGCAGGATCTGCAGCTCACCCTCCAGACACTGTTGCGTGCCAGCCCCGCGGTGGAGCCGGGTGGCGGGGCGGAGGTTCCGAGCGGCACCTACCTGTTGCGAGCCGAGCAACTCACCGGTGCGCAGCGCGACGTCCTGTTCGCCTCCGCCCGGGCCGTCCTCTCGGCGCGACGGGGCTCACTCGCCGACCAGGTCGCGCGGATTCGGTCGGCTGTGGGTGCCCCCGCCTCGCCGGTTACCCCGCTGGCAGCATCGCGCGCGCCGGATCCATTACCCACGCCACCGGATGGCCTCGCGTTTGCGAACGGCCACGGCGGATTCACAGCCGATGGGCGCGAGTATCTCATCACCACCTCGGTGGCCCACCCGACCCCGTTGCCGTGGATCAACGTGTTGGCCAACGAATCATTCGGGACGTTGGTATCGGAAGCCGGAGCCGGCTCCACCTGGGCCCGCAACAGCCAGAGCAATCGCCTCACAACGTGGTCGAACGACCCCGTCACGGACCCGCCGCCGGAAGTGATCTATCTGCGCGACGCCGTTAGCGGCAACGTCTGGACGCCCACGGGCGCGCCAATGCCGGGATGGAGCGGATCGTGCGAGGTGGGGCATGGCGCCGGATACACCCGCCACCGCCGGCACGTTGACGGTCTCGACCACGAACTGGTGCAGTTTGTGGCGGTCGACGATCCGGTCAAGATCTCGCGTCTCACCCTCCATAACGCCGGTAGCCGTTCGCGCGAACTCACGGTCACCGGGTACGTAGAATGGGTCCTCGGCACCAGCCGTGACGCAACGTCGCAGCACATCGTCACAGAAATCGACGCGGCAACGGGCGCACTGTTCGCCCGGAACCCCTGGCACCCTGACTACGCCGGCCATGTTGCGTTCGCCGACTTCGCCGGCGTGCAGGAGTCCGTCACGGGCGACCGCACGGAGTTCCTGGGCCGCAATGGATCAGTGAGCCAACCCGCCGCCCTCCAACACGGTGGTCCACTGTCGAACACGACGGGTGCGGGTCGGGATCCGTGTGGCGCATTGCGATGCAATCTGGTCATCCCGGCAGGTGAGTCGAGGACCGTGACCTTCCTGCTCGGACAGGCCCCTGATGCAGCCGCCGCGTCGGCGTTGGTGGCCCGGGTACGGGGTAACAACGCCGATGCGATGCTGCACGCCGTCATCGACCAGTGGGACGCGGTCCTCGGTGCGCTGCAGGTGCAGACCCCCGAGCCGTCATTCGACGTGATGATCAACCGCTGGCTCCAGTACCAGGTGCTCGCTTGCCGTGTGTGGGCCCGCGCGGCCTTCTACCAGTCAAGCGGTGCATACGGATTTCGTGATCAGCTGCAGGATGTAATGGCGCTGCTGGCGAGTCGGCCCGACGTGGCCCGCGAACAGGTGCTCCGCGCCGCATCGAGGCAGTTCGTGGAAGGTGACGTGCAGCACTGGTGGCATCCACCCTCCGGACGAGGCGTGCGAACCCGTTTCTCCGACGACCTGCTCTGGCTGCCGTTTGTGACGATGCAGTATGTCCGTGTCACCGCCGACACGCTGGTGCTCGATGCAATCGTGCCGTTCATCGAGGGCCCGGCGCTCGCACCGGGTCATATGGAGGCCTACTTCGAGCCACGCCCCTCGAGTGAGAGCGCCAGCATCTTTGAGCATTGCGCCCGCACGATTGACCGCAGTCTCGCTGTCGGCCCTCATGGGCTCCCTCTGATCGGGGCTGGCGACTGGAATGACGGCATGAGCCGCGTCGGCGTCGAAGGCAGGGGCGAGAGCGTCTGGATGGGATGGTTCCTCCACACCGTCCTCGCGGACTGGGTGGCCCTCGCCACGGAGCGTGGCGACACCGAGCGCGCTCGGGCCTGGGGCGATCACCGTGACTCGCTCGTGGTCGCGCTTGAACAAGGCGGATGGGACGGCGCATGGTACCGTCGCGCCTACTTCGACGATGGCACGCCGCTCGGCTCCGCCAGCAACGACGAATGTCAGATCGACGCCATCGCACAATCGTGGAGCGTGATCTCTGGGGCAGGACTCCCGGCACATCAGGCGCAAGCCATGGCGTCGCTCGATGAACGCCTCGTCCGTCGTGAAGACAGTCTCATCCTGCTGTTGGCACCGCCCTTCGACCAGACGGAACTGGAACCCGGTTACATCAAGGGTTACCTACCGGGTATCCGGGAGAACGGTGCGCAGTACACCCACGCTGCCGCCTGGGCAGTGATCGCGCGTGCGATGCTCGGCGATGGTGACACGGCAATGGAATACTTCGACCTGATCAATCCCGTTCGCCTGACCGCGACGCCCCAGGATGCGGCGCGTTACATGGGCGAACCGTACGCGCTGGCTGGCGACGTGTATTCGACGTCGCCTCACGTCGGGCGTGTCGGCTGGAGCTGGTACTCGGGGTCCGCGTCCTGGCTCTATCGTGCCGGGACGGAATTCATCCTCGGGTTCACCCTTCGCGGAGACCGACTGATCGTTGATCCCTGCATTCCGCACGGTTGGCCGACGTTCACCATGACGTACCGGTATGCGGCCAGTACCTACCTGATCCGCGTCGTCAATCCTGATGGCGTCAATCGGGGTGTTCGCTCAATGAGGGTCGATGGCGAAATACGCGATCACGTTGCAGGCGTGCAACTGATCGATGATGGCATCACGCATCACGTCGAGATTGTGCTCGGTTGATCAGGTTCAAGTCAGCAAGGTTTGGGTACGCAACCATCCGTGGAATTCGGGCGTCTAACGCCACGAACCTTTCTGCGGACCGATCCCATGCTATTCATCGTCGCCATAGCGCTCGCCTTTCAGGGAGACGCGAATCCGTCCGCGGTCCCGAGCCAGGACAGCATGCTCCGAAATGTGACGGCTACGCGCGCCGGCGTTGCGCCGGCGATCGACGGACGGGACGACGATGCGGTGTGGAAGCAGGCTCCGCGAACCGTTCAGTTTCGCGAAGCGCGACCGGCCGAGGATGGCCTACCCCAACAACAGACCGCCTTTCAGGTGGCGTACGACGCCCACTACCTCTATGTGTTTGTGCGGGCATTCGACACCCATCCCGACAGCATCGTCAGCCTGCTGTCGCGCCGCGACGCACCCACCGCGTCCGATCAACTCAGCGTGTTCATCGATTCCTACCATGACCGTCGAACGGGTTATGAGTTCCGCGTCAACCCGGCGGGGGTGAAAGCCGATTACGCCATTTACAATGACGGCCAGGGCGACGACGCCTGGGACGCGATTTGGGATGTCGCGACGCGCGTTGACTCGTCCGGCTGGACAGCCGAGTACCGCATTCCGCTGTCGCAGCTCCGCTTCGCCGCCGCGCCTGAGGTGACATTCGGCTTTGCGGTGTGGCGGACATTGCAACGCCACACCGCACTGATCACCTGGCCCCTCAGTCGGATGTCGAAGAGCGGAATGGTCTCACAATTCGGCGAGCTGAACGGCCTCCGCGACCTGGCAACCCCGCGGCGCGCCGAGGTCGCGCCCTACCTGCTGTCACGCAATGCGAGCCAGTCGGCCTCCGACGGATTCTCCCGCCGCCAGGGGATGCAGGTGGGCGGCGACCTGAAATACGGTGTGGCATCCAACCTCACGCTCAACGCGACGGTGAATCCCGACTTCGGCCAAGTCGAAGCCGATCCCTCAGTGTTGAACCTGTCCGCCTTCGAGACGTTCTTGAGTGAGCGGCGCCCGTTCTTCGTCGAGGGTGCCGGACTGTTCGACTTCCGCGCCAACTGCTTCGCTGTTGTCGACTGCCGCACGGGCGAGGGCCTCTTCTACACCCGGCGGATCGGGCGCGCGCCCGAGCTCGCGGGCCGATACGGCGATGCGCAATCTCCGACGGCCACCCGTATCCTGGGCGCCGCGAAGCTTGCTGGCCGGCTTCCCGGCGGTTTGTCGATCGGGGTGCTCGACGCGGTGACCGACCGAATCGGCGGCGTGGGCGGAGCGACCATCGCGCCGCGCGCCAATTACGCGGTGCTGCGGATGAACCAGGATTATGCAGCGGGAAATGGCAGCGTCGGCGCAATGGTGACCGGCGTGAATCGTTCGCTCGACCAGTGGACGGAGCCGTTCATGCACCAAGCCGCCTACACCGGCGGCATTGACGCCCGTCGTCGTCTGGGCCGCTACGAGTTCTCCGGCGCGCTCATGGCGAGCCGGGTGTCGGGCACCGAAGTGGCGATCGCCCTTACCCAGCGGCGCCCGACGCACTATTTCCAGCGCCCCGATGACGGCATCGCCTACGATTCGTCGCGGACCTCGCTCTCGGGCTATTCCACTGAGTTGCGATTTGCCAAGGTGGGCGGGCAGCACACCGCGTTCGAGACCGGGTACGGCCGCCGGTCGGCCGGGTTCGAGCTCAACGACATCGGATTTCTGCAGCGGGCCGATCAACAGACGTGGACCAACTGGTTCACCTTGCGGTTTAACGACCCCAACCGGGTCTACCAGCGCCTCAACTGGAACTTCAACTGGTGGCAGTACTGGACGCTCAACGGACTGCCGACCGAGCGCGTGTTCAACACAAACGTCCACACGCAGTTCAGCAACCGGTGGTGGCTGCACGCTGGCGCCTCCAAGAGCTTTGGTCAGGTCTACTGCGATCGCAATTGCACACGCGGCGGCCCGGCCCTCAAGACGGAACCGTTCTTCGAGCCATGGGCCGGCGTGGAGGGCGACGATCGGCGGGTGATCGTGCCTGCCATGTGGGTCAACTACCGGAGGGGGGACGGCGGACGGAGCAGGTCGATTGATCTCCAACCATCGGTGCGGGCGAACATCTCCAGTCGCGTGTCATCGACCGTCGGTCTCAGTTACACCGACAACAAAGACAACTCGCAATGGTACGGCAACGTTGTCGACGCATCGGGCGCGCCCCACTACACCTTTGCGGCGCTCGACCAAGAGACGCTCGGCCTGACCTTCCGCGTGAACTACACCTTCACTCCCGAGGCGTCGCTCCAGCTCTACGCCAATCCTTTTGTGTCAAAGGGTTCCTACAACAATATCCGCGAACTGGCCGATCCGCGGGCGGCCCACTACGACGACCGATTCCAGCCGTGGCAACCCGCGACCGCGACCGCGACCGGACCGACGGGCTTCAACGTGAAGGAATTTCGCTCGAACGCAGTCTTCCGTTGGGAATATCGCCCCGGTTCGACGCTCTTCCTCGTCTGGAGCCAAGGGCGGCAGCAGTTTTCGCCGACGCGTGGGAACGCCGGCTTCAGGGGCGACTACAACTCGCTGTTCGGGCAGCGCGCCGACGATACCTTCCTGATCAAGATGTCGTACTGGCTCGGCCGCTGAAGCGACTCATGGGGCGATGCGCCAGAGCTCGCCCCGCTTCTCGTCGGTGACCACGTACAGCGCTCCGTCCGCCCCCTCGCGGACATCGCGGACCCGCTGTTTGCGATCCGTCAGGAGATGCTCCTCACCAGCGACCTGGTCGTTCGTGATCACCAGCCGAACGAGTGCGGCCGCGCCGAGCCCGGCAACGAAGAGGTTGTCCTTCCACGCGGGGAACCCGCGCCCGCTGTGGAACTGCGCTCCGGATGGCGCGATCACGGGGTCCCAGTAGTACACGGGGTGCGCGTACCCGCTACGCGCCGTCACCGCTCCCGGAATCGCCGACCCATTGTACTCCTCACCGTAACTCACCAGCGGCCAACCGTAATTCAGCCCGGCGACGATGAGGTTCAGTTCATCACCGCCGCGCGGGCCGTGCTCGATGGTCCAGAGGCGACCAGTCGCGTCGATCGCGGCCCCCTGGATATTCCGGTGACCGAGGGTCCAGATCTCGGGCAGCGCACCGGCAGTTCCCACGAATGGATTGCCGGGCGGAACCGACCCATCGGGGGCGATGCGCACCACCTTCCCCATGTGGCTGCCGAGCTGCTGCGCCTGCGGCCGAATCTCGAGATCCGACCGCTCACCCAGGGTCACGAACAGCATACCGTCTGGTCCGAAGACAAGGCGTGAGCCAAAATGCTTGTCGCCATCGTAGGTCGGCAGTGCGCGGAAGATCACCCGTACGTCGTCCACTCGATGTTGATCGGTCGACAGCACTCCGCGCGCGACTGAGGTGGCGTTGCCACCTGCACGCGGCTCTGCATAGCTCCAGAAGATCGTCCGATCGACCGCGAAGTTGGGGCTCAACGCAACATCGAGAAGACCCCCCTGCCCCTTCGCGCTCACTTCGGGCAGGCCGGCGAGTGGTGGGCCCATGTCCCCGGACGCTGACACGATACGCATTCGTCCCGGACGCTCGGTGACGAGCAGCGAGCCATCCGGCAACGGCTCCA
>JBDSMU010000111.1:0-3296 GCA_039915685.1 Gemmatimonadales bacterium
GCGGTGCCGGTGCTCGACGACGTCAATCCCAACTCCTTTGCCCTCTCGGCCGAAGGCGAAGCGGTGTACACCGTGGGAGGCGGGGGTGGGACGGGATCGGCCCTGATGTGGCTGACGCGCGACGGGCGCAGCACGGCGGTGGACTCGGGTTGGCAAGGAAACTTCCAGTACCCCAGCATTTCCCCCGACGGTCAGGCCTTCACGGTGAGCCTGGTGGATGGCGCCACCCACCTCTGGCTCCGCCGTGCGGATGGCACCAGGCAGAAACTGACGCAGGATGGCAGCATCAACTGGCGGGCGTCGTGGACGCCCGACGGGCAGTCGGTCGCCTTCGTGGCGAACCCGCGCAGCAGCGCGGACCGTGATGCCACCGACATCTACCAGATGCCGGTGGATGGCAGCGCGCCACCTATGCTGCTTCACAGGCACCTCTTCGGTCTCTGGGAGGCTGAGCTCTCGCGCGACGGGGAGTGGCTGATCTTTCGGTCGGATGAGGCCGATGCCAGGACTGCCGTCCGTGCCCGTCGTCTCCGCGGCGACACCGCCACCATCCCGCTGGTCGTCGCCAAGACTTCGAGCATGCAGGCCGCGCTCTCGCCCGATGGACGTTGGCTGGCCTATGCGTCGGAGGCCACCGGACAACGGGAGATCTACCTCTTGGCATTCCCGGGCGGTGGACCGACGCGGTTGGTGTCGACCGGCGGCGGCTCGGAACCGCGATGGGCCAGCAGCGGCCGCGAGCTGTTCTACAAGAGCGCCAACCAGCTGATGAGTGTCGCGGTGACCTCGACCCCTGTCCTGACGCTGGGGGCCCCGCAGGCACTCTTCTCGGTGGCCGGGTATCGCGGGGCGCGCAACCGCCAGCAGTACGACGTCTCCCCCGATGGTCAGCGCTTCCTGATGATCAAGCTCCTCGAGGTCGGCAGCGCCGCCGAGGCGGTGTACGTCGAGCACTGGTTCACCGAGCTGCGAGCCAAGTTGCAGACCAAGGGGAAGCCGTGACCTCGCTCGAGCGCTTGATCGCGGCGTTGGCAGATCGCTATCGCATCGAGCGTGAACTCGGCCAGGGCGGCATGGCCACCGTGTATCTCGCACAGGACCTCAAGCACGATCGCAAGGTCGCGCTCAAGGTCCTCAAGCCCGAGCTCGCCGCCGTCATTGGTGCCGAGCGGTTCGTGGTCGAGATCAAGACCACGGCGGCGTTGCAGCATCCGCACATACTGCCACTGTTTGACTCCGGCACCGCCGACAGCTTCCTCTACTATGTGATGCCGTTCATTGACGGCGAAACGCTGCGTACCAAGCTCGACCGCGAGACACAGTTCGGCATCGACGAGTCGGTGCGAATCACAACTGCCGTGGCCGACGCCCTCGACTACGCCCACCGTCATGGCGTGGTCCACCGCGATATCAAGCCCGAAAACATCCTGCTGCATGACGGCCGGCCGATGGTTGCCGACTTCGGCATTGCGCTGGCGCTGAGTGCCGCCGCCGGTGGCCGGATGACCGAGACCGGGATGTCGCTCGGTACCCCGCACTACATGAGCCCGGAACAGGCGACCGCCGAGAAGGAGATCACCGCGCGAAGCGACGTCTACTCGCTTGGCAGTGTGCTCTACGAAATGCTTACCGGCAACCCGCCGCATACCGGCGCGTCGGCGCAGCAGATCATCATGAAGATCGTGACCGAAGAGGCTGCGCCGGTCACCAAATTGCGCAAGGCCGTGCCGCCGAATGTTGCTGCCGCCGTGGCGCAGTCACTGGAAAAGTTGCCGGCCGATCGCTTCGCGAGCGCGAAGGCGTTCGGTGAGGCGCTGGTGAATCAGGGGTTCCGGCACGGCACCATGATGATGGCGGGATTCTCGGGCACTGAGCGGTCTGGTGTTTCGGTGGGGCGTCGTGTGCTGCCTTGGGCCGTTGCGGCCGGGCTGGCAGTGGTCGCGGGCGTGCTCGGCATGATCCTGCTGCGAAGTCAGCCGCCTCAAGCCGACGTGGTGCGCTTCGAGTTGCATGTTCCGTCGAACCAGCGGATTGGAGTGACGCGGGCCAATGATGCGCCGTTCGCGCTCTCGCCCGACGGAACCAGGATTGTCTACTCTGGCTGGGATTCGACCGGGCAGACGCTGCGACTCTATGTCCGGTCGTTGGACCAGATTGAGGCGTCGCCCCTGCAAGGGACTGAGGACGGGGTCGCCCCCTTCTTCTCGCCCGACGGCAAGTGGATCGCCTTTGCCACCGAGGCGGACCAGATACTCAAGAAGGTCCCCGTCGCTGGTGGCCCGGCCATCAAGCTTGCGGACGACGTGCAGGCGAGCAGCGCCAGCGGGTCGTGGGGGGATGACAACACCATCGTCTACGTCTCCGACAACTTGTTCCTCTCGCGGGTGTCTGGCGGAGGTGGGGTATCCACACGCCTGAACCTGCGCGACAGTAAGGGTTACTTGCTGTGGCCGTCGATGTTGCCCGGGAGCAAGGCCCTCTTGGCGCAACGGTGCGCCCGGAATTGTTCCTCCAAGGACCTCGTGGTCTTCGACCTCGCCACCAAGGAATCGACTGTTCTGGTGCCAGGCGCGCTGCGCGGCTGGTATCTCCCCACCGGGCAACTGGTCTACGCCACCGAAGATGGGGCGGTCTTCGCCGTCGCCTTCGATCTTGGCAAGCGCGTGATTACGGGAGACCCGGTTCCGGTCCTTGGTGACGTACGATTGGGTCGCAATTTCGCCGCGCGCCTGTCGGTCGCCGCCGACGCGGGGACGATGATGTACCTCGAAGGTTTTGGCGCGACTGGCGTCGAGCTCGTCGAGGTGGATCGGAGTGGGCGATCGACCCCGGTGCGCTCCGTGCTCGGAAACTTTGGCACGCCGCGCTGGTCTCCCACGGGGGATCGCATCGCGATGACGGTCCTGGCCAAGGACGGCATACAGGTGTGGATCTACGATACGCGGTCGCAGACGTTGGCGCCCCTCACGCGGGTGGGCAACAACATCCGTCCGTCGTGGTCTCCCGAGGGTGACCGACTCGCCTTCTGGACGGAGTCACGCGATACGTCGCGGAGTGTGCTCTCCTGGATGCCAGCCGACGGTTCCGCCCCGGCCACTCCAGTCTCCGACTCCGCCAACACCCGTGGATTCAGCACGACCTTCTGGACCCGGGATGGTGCCTGGATCCTCTTCGATGGCATCGCCGACGACACTGCCAGCCAGGAGGACATCTTCGCGGTCAGCACCGGAGACGATCGCCGTCGTATGCCGGTCGTGGTGACCAACGCCGATGAGCAGGCCGGCGCGGTCTCCCCC